>CAIKZE010000248.1 GCA_903831825.1 uncultured Lentisphaeria bacterium
CTATAAGGTTGAAAATTTAACATAGACGAGTCGGATTGTGGATTGGATTTTTTCGATCCGACTGATTGGCGATATGAATATCGCCTGAAGGAGGAACGGAAAAATACGGACGCAAGACACTCGTCCCGCGCCTGCGGGATTACGATCTTTTGAGTTTGGATTCGCACTCTTCGAGGCCTTCGATACCCCGGTATCGGCAGCCTCTCAGAATACGAACCAATTCTCAAAATCTTCGCAATCTATGTTAAATTTTCAACCTTATAGAGTATAGTATTCGGAAAAAAACCAGAGATAGAATCTTTACGAACGGAGTGAAAAGATGAAAAAACTGCTGTTCTTACTTTCCGGCGTTATGCTGTTTTCCTGTTTGACTTCCGCGGAAGACATTCAAACCGTTGACGGGACAGTTTATAAAAATGTCTCCATCGAGGGAGTAAACCCTTCCGGAATTGATGTCGGCTATACTGATGCCAACGGCAATTATATTCTGCGCGGACTTGCGTTCACGAACCTCCCGGAAAATATCCAGAAGCGATTCGGCTATAAACCGGCAGCAAGCCAACAGTTTGATTCCAAAGTCAATCAATACTCATCTTCAGAGATGGAAGATGTCGCCGGCACCGAAAAAGCCCGTCTTGAGACAATCAAAAAAGAAGTCAAGCAGAAACTTGCCGGCGCCGATATCAATATCAATCCGGCAGATTTACGGTATGCGGTTTTTGCCTTGCGCCGTTTAGTAAAGATTAAATCAGTCGGCCCGATCCGGCAGGGATGCGTGGTGGAAATCCAGGAAGTAACCAGCGGGAAACCGATTAAAAACAAAAAAGTATTACTGGACGGAGTAAATCTGCCGCCGGACAATGTCTGGACCGGATATATTTATCCGACAGGGGCCCAAGCCACTTATCAGGGGGCCAACGGTATTCCGGTTTTCACCGAAAGCGTCAACCGGTCGGTGGATATTATCAATAAATATCTGAATATTTACGGAGAATATGCGGCTTCCATGAATAATCAGAATAACGCTCCGCCGCAAGATGTTCCGGCCCCGGATCAGGATAATAATGCCAATAATGTTACTTCCGACGCCTATTCCAGCGTATCTCCGACAGATACGTCCGACTACAGCGCAGACAGCATCCAGCAGGATCAGCAAATGCCGGTTGACAATAATTTCAACTATATTCCGGACGATGGTTACGGCTATACTTATTCTGTCGGCGGCTCCTATTATCCGGTGGACTGGTATTGGCGGAACCATAATCGTCCGCACCCGCACCCGAAACCGCACTCCGGCTCGAAACCAATGCCCAGAGCGGAATCAGGCGCAAAAACGGAATCAGGCGCCAGAACAGGCTCAGCCTCCGGCACGGGCACCACTAATTTCGAGAACCGGGCCAATGCTTATGAACAATCGATAAACAGACAGGAATCACGTTCCGGCTCCATCTCAAATTTGGGGGGCGGAGAAAGAAATTACGGACAATCAATAAACAGAGTCGGTAATTTTCATCAAGCCTATTCCGGCGGCGGATTTGGCGGCAGAACAGGCGGCGGACCCAGTGGCGGATTTGGCGCCGGCAGGTCCGGCGGCGGCGGATTTGGCGGCGGCGGACACCGGTAAATTCAATTCCCTTAAGTATTTTTGTAAGTACAACATGCACAATCAAGGCCGGCCTATTCCGGCCTTTGTTGTTTTAGATAAAATCTTATCAGGTCTCAAAAATGACGAAAATCCGTAAAATCATACATATTGATATGGATGCGTTTTTCGCTTCAATTGAAATCCGCGACAATCCGGCGTTGCGCGGCAAACCGGTAATTGTCGGCGGCGATCCTGAAAAACGCGGTGTCGTCAGTACCTGTTCGTATGAGGCCAGAAAATTCGGAGTGCATTCGGCAATGCCGGCCGGCCAGGCTAGAAAACTCTGTCCGCAAGGAATTTTCCTGCCGGTGAACATGGAAAAGTATGCCAATGTTTCTGCTCAAATACAGAAAATATTTTATGACTATACCGATCTGGTTGAACCGATATCGGTGGATGAAGCTTTTCTAGACGTTACAGAGAACAAGAAACATTGCCGTTCTGCGACACTGCTGGCGCAGGAAATCCGAGAACGCATCCACCGGGAAACCGGACTTACCGCTTCGGCCGGAGTATCTTTCAATAAGTTTCTGGCAAAAATAGCGTCTGACATCAACAAACCCGACGGGATAACCGTGATTCCGCCTGATAAGGCCAATGAATTTATCGAAAAACTCCCCATCGAAGAGTTCTACGGCGTCGGCAAAGTCACTGCCGGAAAGATGAAAGAACTGGGCATAAATAACGGACTGGATTTAAAGAATTTTGACCAGACTGAACTAATCAGGCACTTCGGCAAATCCGGCATCTATTATTACAATATTGCACGCGGCTGTGACGACAGAGAAGTTGAAACTGATGTCCCGCGCAAATCGCTCGGACGGGAAACCACATTGCAAATTGATATTTCCGATATTCCTGAAATAATCAAAATTTTGGAAGAGTTATCCCGCGAAGTGGAATTCCTATTGAAAGAAGAAGGCCTTGCCGGCAGAACAGTAACGCTGAAACTGCGCTACGAAAATTTCCAGACAGTCACCCGAAGCCTCACCCTTCCCTGCCTGGTCAGCGAATATGAAATCATCCGGAATACGGTTGTCAGCCTCCTGGTAAAAACTCAGGCAGGACAGCGTAAAGTTCGTCTGCTGGGGGTCACCGTGTCCGGCTTCCCTGAATCCGGCCCGGTGCAATTGGAATTTCAATTCTGAACTTGAGAATTGCCTTCCCACTCAATGACTACTTTCAAGATTTTTGCGGATGCGTTATGCTGTTCATAAATATTATGATTATTCGAAACCATCTGCATCCAGGTTGCTCCAAACTCCGCATCCAATAAGGTAAGATCGCTCAGTCTTTCGGAGAAAGCCGCCAGTCCGTGAGTAGACAGGTAAGCCGCATTTTTTTCTTCATGTCCTGGAATCGGATCCATGACAATAATCGGTTTCTTCATTGCCATGCATTCGGAGATCGTGATTCCGCCGGGCTTGGAAACTACCAGATAACAAAGCGCCATGTAATCATTTACGCGCGTGGTAAATGGGACAGGAAAAACTCTGCCGGGATATTTTGCTTTCATTTTATCTATTTGCTGATACAGGTTATTATCCTTGCTGGTCATTGCCAATACGGATATTCCCGGAAAATTGTCCAGCAGCGTTTTAGTGATAGCGGCAACACGTCCGATATTTTCGCCGCCCATCATTACCATTACCAGATTAGCATCCTGCGGCAACCCCAGTTCCGCTCGCAGCCGTTTTTTATCTTCGTCAGAGTAAGATTTTGAAAAACCGGGAAAAATCGGACAGCCGGTGATATAGATTTTTTCTCTTTCTATGCCCCGCAAGTGCATAATCAAGGACATATCCAGATTCGCAACGAAAAACAAGTCCAGTTTAGGTTGGATATAAACCCAGTGTACCGAGAAATCGGTTATAACGCTTGAGGTAAAACAGTTCACTTTTTGCTCTCTTTTTGCTTCGCCGATTATTTCCGCCGGCAAAAAATGAGTACAGATAATATAGTCCGGATCACATTCCGCAATCCGTTTCATCAGGCGCTTTTCAAATGTGTAGCGCCATACTGACATCACTTTCCGGAAAAGCGGAGCATGAGCAGGCGGCACATTCGACGAATGATACATATAAAGCCAGATGAGCGACATATGGCGCAGCAAAAAATGATAGAAATCAGTGAAAAAAAACCTCAATCCCGGCGTCATCAGCTCCGCGACATTGATATGAGTTACTTTCAGATCAGGATAACGTTCTCCTGCGTACTTGGCCAGCGCCAGTGAAGCTTGAGTATGACCTGTTCCCATCGGACCGCTAAGCAGCAGCAAATGACGTCCGGCCCACGGTTTTTCAGACATGATCCACCTCTTTCCGAAGCTGCTCGTATGAAGTTGGTTCCCAGCCGTGATCCAGCAGGAAGTGAAGATGTCTCATTTCCGCCGCAAACATCCTGTTGGGAATATCCATCGGGTGCATGGAAAAACGAATCAGGCCGCCGCGGCGAAGGCGGCATGCCAGATTATTGCAACAGGCAATAATCCGGTCAACCATAAGCGGCCCCCAGTCATAATTAAGTGGAAATGCTTTGGCGATATTGCCGCTTTTAAAATGCACCCCGGTCAGGGTTGCGGTATAAACAAATTCATTTTCCCATACAGCCGCCAAACTGCCGCGGCTCTGCAGCCACTGCGGGGCAACAAAGCCGGCAGGATAAAAATTGAATGCCTCGCTAAAAATATCCAGTCCCTTGCGCAAAGCATCTTTCGCCGCATCGTAGTTAAAACGATAGAACTCGGCATAATCATGATATATTCCATGCAGGCTTATATCACAGCCGCTGTTTCTATGTTCTTTAAGCATCGCGACAAAATCAGGATATCCGCCCAGTCTGAACTGACGCTGATAGTCCGGCACCGCCAGCTCAGAACGAACCTTGACTCCGGCCTTGTCAAGCTCGGTAAATATTTCTTCAAGCTCTTTGCTGAAACGTGGAGAAACATCGTGTACTGATACTGCTATTTTTTTCATTCTTTCCCGTTATATATATTACATTTATACATTTGAATTTTTGAATAAACATCAGCATGCTGTTTGTGACTTTAATCTGAATCATAAAAGGATTCAAACAGTATTTAAAATTAACTTCGAGATACCCGATCTTTATTTAATTCCATATTTTGTAATTCTATTTTTCGCAATTCCATTTTTCGTGGCAGCGCTGGATGGAATTTCCCAGAATGCCGGCTCCCAGAACCGCAGCACTGATTCACCGAAATCCGTATGCTGTCCGGGCATATCGAGAACAATGGTGTTAGTGACCGGGTCCATCAGTCCGAAAGCTTTTACCACGACTTGACTCTGAACCGTATTCATCAGCCTCGGCATCAGGAACGCGGCATTATCCCATCGGCCAAGCGTCAAGTCATCAACCGATACAGGATCTGCCAGATACAGGTCAATCCATTCCAGTACGCTGCCTCGGGGGAGACAACCGTAAATCATCATGTCCTCCGTATCCCGGTGCGGATGGATACACAGATTGTAAAAAGTGGATTTCGGATTTTTCTCCAGATACGGTTTGAGCACCCTGACCGCTTCAATTACCGAGCATGCCGGGGCCATATATACTATATTTTTATACGGCAGTTCCGGATAGCGGGCAATCATTTCATTGATTATGAACGGACCCATGCTATGTCCGATGACAGTGAATTCATAGTCTTGATGCTCATTGTAAAGTCCGGACAGGCGGTCCATCAGCCGCGCCATCGCGCCGTCTGCCGGGGACAAGGCGGTTTTTATCTCTTTTTCAACACTTGTTTCAATCGGCTGAGCTTTGATAAAAGCTGTTTTAGAACGGCGTCTCATAATGTCCCAGGCACTTTTGCCGCAAGTGTCAATCGCCGGCGTGGTAATCAGCCGAAGCGGTAATCCGGCAACGTATGAAGTACGGGCCAACAAACTGTAATATGCCGGATAATTATCGTTGCCGAGATAAATCCGCATTTTCATATTGTCAATTTTTTTCATGGTTTCGCCATCCAGTTCCGGAAAATCACCCTCCGAAGAAAATGTCCCGTACGACTGGTATACCAGATTAATCGGCAGTCTGGTTACTGCGCGTCCCAGATCCACCGTAAAATAAAATGGCGACAGCGCCGGACCGAACGCATAGCTCTTCACTCCGCGCCGGATCATGAACAAATGATCCAGATAACATTCAAACAAGGTGGATTCCCAACTGACAAAAATAGGATAATAATCCGATTGCGAATAAATAATCTGCGCCATTTCGTCAGTTGTTGAAACCATTGAATCAACCGAATTCATTCCCCCGAAAACATAAATCAGTATCTTTTTGCGCCCACTTTTCCGGATGGACGACATCATCTGGTCGAGCTGCCGGTCAAATGAATATTCATTCGGCTCAACAATGCGGTTCTCTTCTTTATAAGCGTATAGCTTCGGATCGCCCTCATCATCAATTGCGACCATTTTTTCCATTGTAAATTTGGAAATTACGGGTTGACAGGAAGCAGTCAGCAAGCATACCGCAGCAGCGAAAAACAGAATAAAATATTTGGTCATTAAAAAAACTCCACAACCCGGGGATTGCAGTAACCGTGAAACACCCAAGATTGAAAGTAGCAGTTAAAGCATTTCGATTTATCTAATATGCTTCATAATGATATTAAATTCAAGCAAAAAACAAAAAAATCCAGCGGCATATTTTTTTTACTGCTTAACATTTTTAAGTCGATTTCCAGCAAGTAAAAAAATGGAGAAATGAACAGGCACGCACCATAAGAAAAGTAATTCTCATATGCGTGCCGCCGCATACAACACAACATCAGCTTGCCAGTATTCCGGCAAGAGCTTTTTTATCGAACGTCAGTGTGTAATCAATATTACTACCTGATACGGCATTAACTCTGGCATAATAGATTCCGGCAGTAAGATTGCGCGTAATCATATCTTCAGACGTCCCCGTCTTTGCCGATTTCTGCAACAGTTTGCCATTGGAGTCGTACAATGACAAGTCAGCATTGCCGCCGGCCATATCCAGACGCAACGTGCTTTGTGTCGAAGCCGCCACAGCAAACCGGTAGTAATCGTCGCTGTCGCCCAAGCCTACCCAGCCGGGCTGTGCAGGCAATGATGCATCAACAAGTTTTGCCGTCACAATAGTATTTCCCGCATTATCTATCGTATCTCCGGCAAAATAACTGATGGTGTTCTTCAACGTGTAGCCGGTGTTATTAACCGTGCTCTTGCCGCCGTCGGCAGGCGCGATTTTAATGTAATAATCGCCGCCAGGCAATGCCGGGTTGATGATGTTTTCATCGGCGATGTTTTTATTGTTTGATGTGTTCAACTGCTTGCCCTTGGCATCATATAACGTCAAGTTCGCGTCGCTGCTTAAACCAGTCAGGTTCAATGTCAGCGTTCCGGCGCCGGTCATCGTCAATTTATAATAATCGGCCGGATCGCCGAAGCCAACCCAGCCGGAGGTCTGTGAGGACCCGCTGACAACTTTTGCCGCCGCGGTGGTATTTCCCGCCATATCTATCGAATCACCATCAAAATAATTAATGGTGTTGCTCAGCGTATAAGCGGCATTGGTTACACCGGTTCCCGCCGCGACCTTAACATAATAGGTGCCAGTCAGCAGAGCGGCGTTATTAATCGCTTCAGGCGCAGTTCCGGGATTTAAGGAAGTCTTCAGCACGGCGCCGGCGGAACTCAACAGCGACAAATCCGCATTGCCGCTTAAACCGGTCAAGCCCAGCGTCAGTGTTCCGGCTCTGGTCATGGACAGTTTGTATACGTCAGCAGAATCATTGAATCCCACCCAGTTGTCGAGATTAACGGGATTGGCAATATCCTTTGCCAGTTGCCAGGTATTCGCGCCAATGTCCGGCGGCGTAACCGTAAAGGAAGAGGATTTGCTCCAGGCACTCCAGTTGCCGGCCTTATCCTGGGCGCGCACCTGCCAGTAATAGGTTCCGGTTGTCAGACTATCGCCGGCCGTCGGCGTCGCAGATGCAGCAAGCGTTGCGGAATATTCCGGACTGCTGAAATTACTGTTGTTATCCACTTGGATTTGATACTGCCTGATGCTGCTGGCATCTGTCGAAGCCGTCCAGTTAAACGCCACACTGCTCCCGGTGACTGTCTGCTTCAAACCGCCAGGAACAGTCGGCGGAATCAATTCCAATATGAAACTAGCCGGGGAACTCCAGTCGCCCAAGTTGCCGCTGTTGTCCTGGGCGCGTACGCGCCAGTAATAAGTCCCGGCGGAAAGATTATCCACGGACACTTGATTGCCGGCAACTCGCTTAAAGGCATCCAGACTGTTGAAATTAATATTGTTGTCCACCTGAATTTCATACTGCTTGACCCCGCTGGTGGCGTCGGAAGCGGCATTCCAATCTAAAGTTACACTTTTGCCGTCAGGCGTATTGGTCAGGCCGCCCGGCACGTTGGGCTTGGTGGTGTCAACCGTGAATTTGTCGCCGGTAATCCAGTCACTGCCATTGTCGGAGTTATCCACGGACTGGACTCGCCAGTAGTAAACGCCATCGGCCAAACCGGAAACATTGGCATTGCTGGCGGTAATCGAGCGCTGAACCGCTCCGGTAAATTGATCGTTCAAGGCATATTGCAACAGGTAGTTCTTTAATCCGCTGGTGGCATCACTGCTGTCGGTCCAGTCCAGCGCTACATTGTTGACGGTAATGACTGGAGTTAATGTTGCCGGAACGGCTGGAGCAGTAGTGTCTACGGTAAAGCCAAAAGCGCTGCTCCAGTCACTCCAGTTGTTGGAATTGTCCATAGTCTTGACGCGCCAGTAATAGTGTCCTTCGGACAGGCCGATTGCAGTCGCTTCGTTTGTCGTCGAAATCAATGTATTGATCAGACTGTTGAAATTGCTGCCGGTGTCGATCTGAACTTCATACTGCTTGACCCCGCTGGTGGCGTCCGTGGCTTTTGCCCAGTCGAAAGTCACAGTTTTGGATGATTTGGTGACGGTTTGCGTCAACATCGTTGGAACAGACGGCGCAGTCGTGTCTATTACGAAGCTGCCGCCTGGCGCCCAATCGCTGGTATTGCCGAAGTTATCCGAAGCCTGGACTCGCCAGAAGTAAACGCCTTCGGCCAAGCCGGAAACATTGGCATTGCTGACCGTAATCGAGTCCTGAACCGCTCCGGTGAATTGCTCGTTCAAGGCATATTCCAACAGATAATTCTTCAGGCCGCTGCCGGAGTCGGAACAGTCAGCCCAGTCAAACGCGACATTTTTGCCGTTCGGCGTCACAGTCAGACCGTCCGGCACGTTTGGCGGGGTGTTATCATCATTGTCGGTGATATTGATGGTGGAGCTGTTTGCCGCGCCAAGGTTATAACCCGGATCGGCAGTCAAGCTCATAATGGCAGTTTCAGTTTTTTCGACAATAGTATCGTCAATGACATTGAGCGTGACATCTGCAGATGATTGCCCTGCGGCGATGACTACTGAATTGCTCAGAGTAGTGCTGCCGTTATTTAACGTATAATCGCTGCCGCCAGTAGCGGTGCCGCCGATATTGAAATAAACCGTCAGCGCGATTGAGGTATCTCCCGTGCGGCTGATGCGGAACGTACCGTTGTTTGCCGGCTCCCCGGCGTCGGCATCGGTTGCCGCAATCGAGACTTCAGGTTGCGCTGCAAGTACTGCGATCAACTGGTCGTGAGTAGAGTCGGTATAACTGAGTGACAACTTGCTGCTGTTGTTGAAAGTGTAACTGGAGCCGACTTGCACATTGACGTTCTGTCCGTTATCCGTCACTGCGAATGTTTTATTTTTCAGTCCGCTCAGGTCAACGCCGTCGGCCAGGATGTAGAAACCTGCTGCCGCATTGTCCAGATTCAACGAATAAGCGGCAGCGCCGGGGCTCCAAGTCCCCCAATTAACGGCAACCAGTATATCATTAGTTTTAGTCGCAGCCAAAATGTAAGATAATGCGGTCAAACCGCTGACTGACGCGGCATTGTCCAGAATAACATCTCCGCCCGCCACCGTCAAGGCGCCGGATACAATCCCGCTGGAAGACACATACATGCTCCCGCCGGAATTGACAATAGTGTTGCTTGTTTTACCTCCGGAGGAAATATACTGCTTACCGCCGGAATTAATGGTGGTGAATGTCGCCGTGCCGCCGGAAGAAATATACTGCTTGCCGCCGGTAATGGTCGCGGAAGTCGTCACGCCGCCGACAGAAATACGCATCTGGCCGCCGGAAGCAATTATCGTATCAATTGCGGAATGACCAGCCGATACGGTTAACAGTCCGCTGTTTTCCAGCAGAAAATTGCTGGCGATGCCGCTGATTATGGAAAACGCGCTATGACCGTCGCCGCGGGTATTGGTTCCGCTGGTGATTTTCGCTCCGGTAAAGGCCACAATGGCAGCTCCCGCTTGCTGATTGATCACACTGGCGGTCCCTCCTGAGGCAACATACTGCTGGCCGCCGGAACTAATGGTCGTGGAATTTGCCGTGCCGCCGGCGGAAACAAGCTGAATGCCGCCGGAGTTGATAACTGCGGAAGTCGCCGCGCCGCCGGAAGAAATAAGTTGACTGCCGCCGGAATTGATGATCGCGGAGGTCGCCGCGCCGCAGGACGAAACAAGTTGACTGCCGCCATTATTGATAGTGGCTCCTGTTGCCAGGCCGGAAGAGTACACAAACTGACTGCCGCCGGAATTAACCGTGGCGCCGGCTGCCAGGCCGGAAGAATACACAAACTGGATGCCGCCGGAGTTGACGGTTGCGGAATTCGCCGCGCCGCCGGACGAAACAAGCTGACTGCCGCCGGAGTTGATAATCGTGGAATTCGCCGCGCCGCCGGTGGAAACATGCTGACTGCCGCTGGCATTAAGGATGGTGCCGTAAGTTATCCCGCCGGAAGATACAATCTGCCCGCCGCCGGAATTAATGATATTATTGGAGGTGATTCCGCCCAAAAAAACCGTTTGAGTCCCATTAGATACGGTTTCTCCGGATATGGCGATATAAACTTTTACGGTAAAAGTTTTTGGAACTTGAATGTTGGGGTCACTGGCCAAACCGACGACTTGATCGATATAACCAGTGTAGCCAGGTTCATAGGTTAATTCGTAATCCTGGGCTTGAATGTCCCAGGTGACCGGACAATAACGGGTAATGTCAGGAGCATTCCGGCCATCAGGTTTATTGTCGTCGGAATCCGAAATCCAGACCCCGGTATAGTAGTTTGGACGACTCTTGTCAACGCTGGTATCGTATGTAAATCCCCAGCAGGTGATGGCATGACCGCCGCTGCCATCGTCCCATTGAACGCCCAGCCCGCAAACATCTCCGCTTCTCAGGTAACTGTCCAGGTCGGTCATTACTGCTGCGTCTGTATCATCAAATTTGAGATAACTGGAAACCGTAATATTGGGAAAAAAGCCGCCGTTGCCGCTTGTCTTTAATGTCGCCGCACTGGTATCAGTGTTTGAATATTTTCCGTCCAGAAACCATTCGATCGCGGCATCAATCCAGCCGCCTTTATCCGTAAAATTATTCCGGAAATAGTCAAACACGTCGTCTTCAATCGAAACCGTCAACTTACCGGTGTCCTTGCCCCATCCGGCCCAGTAAAGCATATTGGATGCGGTGCCGGCCCAACAAAGATTAGAATCGACGCCGACGACATCTATCTTCTCAGCGTCAATCGCCCGAACATTGGGATCGTCAATACGAAAAGTGCCGAAAGGCCCGGAACCGACAGTTAAATTATTCGAAGCGCTGTTGCCGGAAATTATATAATTGTCAACTCCGCCGGCATGCTCTGCCGGGGCGGTTCCGCCAAACGTGGAAATTTTATATTCCGCGGATTTTCCACTCGCGTCGTTAACGGAAATGTTCACGTTTCCGGCAAATGCCGTTTCCGCGACATCGGCGGTAACATTGGCCTTAACGCCGGTGTCAGCGCTCCGGCGGGAGACGGCAGTGGTAATATCGTTGACTGCCGGAAGCGTTAATGCGGCGGCAATATCGGGAGCGGCAGCGCTGTCAACCGCGTTGTATTCCGGTTGTCCGGCATCCGACGTAACTTCATCAGGGAGAAGAGTTTCAGCCGGTCTGCTGTAATTGTCATCCAGGTTGGCGGCAACATCATCCGCCGGAGCGGTGGCGGAGAGTTCCTGATAACTGCCGACGCTGAAAGTTGTATTTTCTGACGGGCTGACGGCGATAATGGATTGGAAATCGGAACTTACAGATTCGCCGACCATAGTTTGTGACGATATAATCGAGGTGAATGTCATTTTTCAAACTCCTCTGTTGTAATATGTCAATCTTTTGATTTCTGTTTACTGATATGTTTCTGAAACGCCGGAATGCGTTTAATAGTGTTGATAACCTGATCGGAAGAGATCAATCGCGTGCATTCGAAATGCCGCTCGGTATTTTTGTGGCGCGGACACCACAGAAAGTCAAAATGATCGAAGTCAATCCGCATGTCGTTCCAGCAACTGTGACAGGTATGGTAATTGATGACCCGGTGCGGAGTTTCAAACTCGTTCAGCGGATGAGTGAATCCGCTGATCAGCACCACCGGAGTATGGCAGCACCATGCCAGCCAGGAGAGGCCGCTGGACAGCCCGATGAAAAAGTCGGCGTGATGCAGCAGATCGGCGCGTTCCTGCAACGGCTTGTCGCCGGTGAAATCTTCCGCGCCGTTGGGTATCTGGTTCCAGACGATGCCCTGGCCGCCCGCCGGCGCCTTGTCGATGCACAATACCCGGTAGCCGCTGTCTTTCAGGAATTTGACGACTTCACGCCAGCCGTTGGGATTGTTCCAGTGCTTGGCCTGACTGCTGCTCTGTACCGCAATGCAGACATAAGGTTCCTTGATCTTGCGATTGGCGTCAAGTTTAATCCGCGGCGGAATGTCGGCCGGTTCCACTCCGAGGATGTAGCCCGCGGTGCGGTGCAGTCCCACATACCGGAAGTCCGACGGCTGGTGGTCAACATTGCCTTTGAAAAACAGTCCCAGATAGTAACAGGCATACGGCGAATAATTAAGCGTTTCCTCGCTGGTAATGAATTTCAATTGCGGGTAAGTTTCGCGGAACAGATCGGCGATCCACGGCGTCATCACGCACAACACCTGGCATTTATGTTTCTGCTGGAAACGCTCCACATATGAAAACCAGCCGATTGAATCGCCGATGGTGCCCACCGGCAACTGAATCATCACCTGTTTGTTTTCCGCATTGTAATCATGTTCGAAAATCGGTTTGTTCTCGCCTTTGCGGAAAATCTGGAGACGGAACCGGATGAAAAACTTCTTGACGCTGGAAACCATCGCCCCGGCCGCAACATCGGCATTATACAGAATAATCCCGGTGTCCAGGTCGGAAAAACAGACCCGGTAACCATCGTTCGGGAATTTGATGCGGATGCCGTCATTGAAATCGAATTTGATGCCTTCCACCGCATCCTGGGTCGGTTCGTCCGGCACTTTGCCGTAAATCAACTGCTGCGGCTGAGCCGGTGGCTGTGATTGCGGCGCAATATCAGACGCTGCTGAAAAAGATGCAACCGGCGGCGCTGCAATTGAAAAGGACTTTTCCTGAATATTGGAAGCGACAGTAATATCGTTAGAACTCATAACTAGCTACTCCCGGCAAGCCAGAAAAGTGACTGAACCGTATTGTTGACTATCTGAATATAGTATTCTGCTTGGGCATTATTTCCCTAACCACTTAACTAATATTATATCCCATAAAAGAATCCATGTCAAAAATATTATAGAAAAAAGTTTATTTTTGTTCCCGTAATTCTTTAAAACCGCGTTCATTAGCACAGTTTTAACAAATATCGTCATGGATGCGCCGATAGAATGATGTTCATCTGTCATTCAGCAGCGGTGCAGTAAATTGGGTTATGTGTGTTTTCTGGAAGGTTGTCCCGCAGGCGCGGGATCGCAACCGGGATCGGAATCGGGAAACGGTTGACACAGATCCCGCAGGCGCGGGACTCCATTGGAACCAGTTGCACGGAAAACAGACCTGTAAGGTGAAGCTACATTATATTATTGGCGCACCCATCGTCATCCGTCTGCCGGGTGCAATCCAATGTTCCCGCGACTGCGGGATTGGTCGGCGGGACGATGAAATTATATTAAATCCTGTCCATCCTGTCTATCCCTGTTAAAACTCTCCAAACACCCATCGGCGTTGTATAAAAATCCTGTCCATCCTGATCCGCATATCGGGGTCTGTCCACTTTATTTTCATTTATTGTGCTTATATTCATTAAATTAATTCTATTTATGCTTCTTATTTTAATATTTCCAGTCGCAGGATTTTAAAATAAGGTTTATTTAAACTTTTCCCATGAAACATTGGCCGTTATTCGCGGCAAAGACTTTAAACCTTTTAACTCCCATATTGGGGGCTTCTTCATTCAACCAGTCTTTGTCGCCCACGGCGATTGCCTTGCTCCAGAAAGCTTCTTTTGATAATGCTATATTTTCAAGCTTGTCTTTTAATGTCAAAAGATACCATTTCTTAAAATCATTAAAATCACTCATGCGTAGACTCTTCACCAGTTCAGTTTTATTTATTATCCGGCAGCGTTGCGTTTTTTCGACAAATTCATTATAAGAACCATATTCCCACTCTGAAGGATGGTCAACAACTCCAGCCCTCACCATATTCAGATCAATATAAAAAAGACAGGCGCCAAGGTGCCTGCCGCGTTGAATCCGCGTTGCATGAAACCGGTCAGACCAAAAAGCGCCGCTGCATTTATTTTGAGAATTATACCATTGACCCATCCGGCCATGCAGAAACCTTAAACCTTCTGAAATCTCCTCCCCATTCTTTATTTTTACCAATAAATGAACGTGGTTACTGGTTATGATATAATCTAAGATATCAACTTTATAACGACTTTTCATTTTAAACAACTGCCGTTTATAAAAATCTTTGTATTTATCATATTTAAACAGGAACATTTTATTATTACACCGGTGCGTAATATGATAACAGGAATTATCGGTCCAATTTCGAGCTTTTCTAGGCATAATGCATCCCTCGTTTACGCTATTTAAATAACTTGCGCTTAAACTTTCAAGAATAAGATAGCATTTATTCGCTATATATTCAAATTCTATGCTTAAAATCACTCAATAAAGTGGACAGACCCCAGATGAGCAAAATCACTCAATAAAGTGGACAGACCCCAGATGAGCACCCCCAGATGAGCACCCCAGATGAGCAACGGATGAGCCGAAAGTGGACAGACCCCAGATGAAACAACAGTGTATTTCAGTATATTATATTCCGTGGTTAAACCTGCGATTTCAATTTATCGCCGCGAAAAGGCTTAGTTTCAAAAATGCATTTTCAGCCTTATCTGAACAGAGCTGCGTCGTTTGTATTGACAAAATTACTATATATGTAGGGACAATTGACGGGAGTTCTAAAGTTCTGGAGTTCTAAAGAGCGATAGTTATAAAGAAGAAAACCCGGAACGGGTGAAAGGATTATAGATCCACAGATGAACGAACGCAGATGTTAAAAAAGAGAAATATGTTATGCAGAAAAGCTCTCTAACGACTCGGGATGATTATGAATACTGAAAAACATTATGCTCAACGGGGCTCCAAAGTCTCGGAGTCGGGCGGTTGTGACGGAGCACAACCCTCCATTGCGGAACAGAGTTTCGCTCAACGGGACTCCAAAGTCTCGGAGTCGCCGGAAAGCGATGGGGCCTATGGGCATATGGGGAGAAGACTGAGAAAAGCGACAATACGCCTGCTCAACGGGACTCCAAAGTCTCGGAGTCACCGGAAAACGATGGGAAGAATGGGAAGAATGGGAAGAGTGGGAAGAATGGGAGTGTCATCGAAAAATCCGATAAGGCATCTGCTCAACAGCTCTTTAATATCTCGGAAATGTAAAGAGCGTGAATAGTGAATGGTGAAAACAGTTATGCTCAGCTAGACTCTAAACCCTCGGAAATGTGGTTTGATTGTAGTGCCGTCCGTATCGGACGGGTTGTCCAAAATGTTGTTTGAAAATTTTAAAAGCGTTGTGTTCAACGGCTATCCAAAGTCTCGGAGTTGTAGTATGGCGGAGTCGCCGAACCCGCCACTTGATGTACTTTATTTCAAAGTACCACAAGCATCCTGCTTGTGATTTTACTCAAGCTGGAAGCTTGATGTACTCTGGGCTTTTGTTGCACTCAACGGTACTCCAAACTCTCGGAGTCTGGTGTCCAAAATCGAACGGTTGTCCGGTCTATTCTGCCGGTCGCAGGCAGAACTACAGAAAATAGGAATAATGGGAATAATGATATGGCGCATGCTCAGAAGTTCTCTATTGTCTCGGAAATGTGGTTTTGTTGTAGTGCCGTCCTCTCGGACGGGTTGTCCAAAATATCGGACTGGAACAAGGGAACAAAAATGCTGTCAGTTAATGAAAATCTTAACCAATGGTTAAAAACGAAATCTGAAATGTGGTTAAATTCTAAAATACGTTGTGCTCAATGGGTCTCCAAAGCCTCGGAGATGTTGGACAATCTTCGATTGGTTCCTGCTCAGCATGTATCCAAGATGTCCAAAATGACAAAATTGTATTTAATTAAGGGATTTCTTAACCGGCCGCTGGAAACGCGGGCAAAACAGTCCTGCAAAGAGGGTGTCCAAAATGTGCGGATGTCGCTTCCGACTGCGGAAAGAGTATCGGCTGTCCGCCCGTTGCATCCTGGTTTTGTTGTGCTGTCCATGCCGGAGGACAGACCACACACATTACCAAACGGTGTAAATCGACTTATATATATGAAGATATATTTGCCTGTCATGGGTTTACTGCTATATTAAAGTGTGAATGTAAAAATAATGAAAGGTCTTTAAAAAATATGGATTCAATATATATAGTACAACTGGATTGCGGCGCCAAATATGCGGCACGGTCCCAGGATAACCTCAAACTTAAAGTTGACGACTGGTGTGTCATCAGAAAAGATTTTTATCAGGATTACGGCAAAGTCATCCGGGAAAAAGGGGAATTAACCTGCGAAGCAGCCAAAAAAGACATCCCTAAAATTCTGCGGAAAGCCACTGTTCATGATAAAAGTATCGCACATGAAAATGAAATGCGTTCCAAATCCGCGTATCGCACGGCACAGAAGTATGTTGAAACCCTGAAACTGCCGATGAAACTGCTGAACGCGCATTATTCTTTTGACGGCAAACTTATAACCGTGCAATTCACGGCTGAAGGGCGTGTTGACTTCCGGGAACTGGTGAAAGAACTGTCCCAGGCATTGAATACCCGCATCGAGTTGAGACAGATCGGGGTGAGAGACGAAACCGCCATACATGGCGGCCTCGGCATTTGCGGACAAGAGCTGTGCTGTCACCGTTTCCTTACTGAATTCGCCTCAATCAACGTGAGAATGGCGAAGGATCAGGATTTGTCGCTGACACCCAGTACCATTTCCGGAGCCTGCGGCAGACTCAAGTGCTGCCTGAAATACGAACACGAAGGTTATCTGGAACTGGAGAAAACCATGCCGCGCCGCGGAGACATGTGCGAATGCAAGGAAGGCCGCGGCAAAATCTGCGACCGCAATCTTTTGACGCAGCAGGTGGTAGTCCACATGGAAGACAGCGGCAACGTTCTCTGCTGCCACCGCAGCGAAGTGCGGGTGGTCTATCCGAAAAAATTCAAGATCGGGAAAAAATTAGCCGCCGAGCCTGAACTGGATGAGAACGACGAAGAAATCAAAAAACTCGAAGATTGAGCGAATTTTTCGCCAGAGATTCTTTAAATACGGCTCCGCGGGGATTATATAAAAAATGCAGTCTTTAACGCCGGAAATGATCGACAGTCTTCAGGAAGATGACTTGGAATCGCTGTCGAAACTGGATGCCGCCGGAATCATATTCAAACCCGGCGAGAGCTTTCCGGAATTCAAAAACCGTCTCTGTTCGCATTTGATGTCTTTGACCGACTTTAATCGTTTAATCCGTGAAACCGGCGAGTTCGATTTATTTGATGATTTCAAGCTTTACGAAAAAGACCGCATCGGCGATGAAATAATTCAGGAAGCATCGGCGGTAACTGAAAGACTATATCATTTCTCCATTAGCTGGGTTCCTGGATTTTTTCTCTCCAAAAGCAGCGAGATGTTGTGGGGCGGATGCGCGATCCACATTCCTGAAGAACATCTTACCGTGTTTCTTATAAGAAAAAATTTTGCCAGCCGAAAACGCTGGTTTATTTACCGGCGGGAGGAATTGCTGGCGCATGAACTTTGCCATGCGGCCCGAAGCCCGCTGAAAGATTTCATTTTTGAAGAATTTTTTGCCTATCAGACAGCGCCCAGCAAAATCAGGCGCTATATGGGCAACTGTTTCCGGAGACAGATTGACGCGCTGCTTTTTGTGCTGCCGGTCATGCTGCTGCTGGCGGTGCAACTGGTGGATACGTTTACCAGTTACAGAATGCCGGTCTGGATATTCTGGATCATCGCGCTGGCCTGTCCGGCGTTCATGCTGGTCAGAAACCAGTTTGCGCGAAACTGCTTTTACAAAGCCCGCAAAGCCCTGCTGGCGATACCAGGCGCGATTCCGGAGCCAATCTTGTTCCGCTGCACCAGCCAGGAAATCAAAGCAATCGCCGGCAAATGCGGCAATCCTGCCGGGTTAATGAATTACATACAGGAACGGACTTCCGCTGAACTGCGCTGGAAAGTCATCAGCAACCGGTTTATATTAAAAGCCGATAACGATAACGGCGAAACATCCATGTAATTTAATGAAAGGAACTGTTGCGATGGCAGTATCCGTAACTGAATTAACTGAATATCTGAATGATCTGCTGGATTTGAAAATTTTTGCCGGAGACCATTCCAACAATGGACTTCAGGTTGAAGCTTGCGCCAAGGTCAAAAAGGCAGTTTTCAGCGTTGACGCTTCGCTTGAATTATTTGAAAAGGCCGCCGATCAAAAAGCGGATTTTGTTTTTGTGCATCATGGTATCAGTTGGGGTAGCGACCCGAAGCGTTTTGACGGGCTTGTCGGCAAACGGTTGAGCGTGCTTTTCCGCAATCAGATTTCATTCTATGCTGTGCATCTGCCGCTGGACGCGCATCCCAAGCTGGGACATAATGCCAGATTGGCGGACATGATTGAATTAAAGAAAAGGAAAAAGTTTTTTGTATATGACGGCAACCCGATAGGAGTTTCAGGCACCCTGTCCTCGCCGCAAAGCGCAACCGTGCTGGCAGGGATTTTTGAAAAGGAACTCGACTGTAAAGCTGTAATCTTTAATGACGCGAAGAAAGTTTCCAGCGTCGGAATCATTTCCGGCTGCGGCGGTCTGGATGGCGTTTTGGCCGCCTATGCGGAAAAACTTGATTGCCTGGTAACCGGGGAAATCGGGCATTCCTGTTATCATCATATCAAAGAAACCGGCCTGCCGGTAATTACGCTTGGACATTACTGTTCGGAAAAGCCGGGCGTACTGGCAGTTATGGAAAAAATTGAAGACAAATTCGACCTTGACTGCGAATTTATTGATATTCCGACAGGAATGTAACTATATCAGGAGATAAATATGAAATTATCACATTTAACAATTGCTTTTTCTTTACTGCTCCCTCTTACATTATGTTCCTGCAACACCGGGGAGAATATATCTGACCCCAATGCTATTACTGATAAGGAAAAAGTTGACATGGTAAACTTCGCCAGGCAGGCATTAAACCAGTCAAATAAAATTCTGACGGATGAAGACAAGGCATTGATTACGAAAAATGAACCGGAGGTAAAAGAACACTATACCGGCTACAAAACCGGACGGATGGCAATGTCCTGGGAACTGACCAATAAAAAAGTGACCATCATCGCTACCGGAAGACTTCTTTCCAGTTCAATGGGCTGGCAATTAGCGGTTACCAAGAAAGAAGCCGCCTGGACAACCAGGAGTAATGCAAGCGCTAAAAACGGAAACACCGATGCTAAGGAATTTCTTCCTTTAATCAAAAATCCATGATTTTTTGATGAAAAACAACGTTTTTTGAGAGTAAAGATTTGAATATCGGCAAATAGGGTATAGATTACGGCTTTTTGATATAAAAACTAATAAAGTAACAAACTGTTTAAATAACATCTCAGGAGCAGATAATGTACGCAATTTTGAAAACAGGTGGCAAGCAGTATAAAGTCAAAAGCGATGATCTGGTAGACATCGAAAGACTTGAAGGCGAAGTAGGCACAAAAGTAACGTTTTCCGAAATTCTCGGCATCGGCGAAGAAGGCGGGAAACTTCAGGTCGGCACTCCGCTGATCCCGGGAGCTTCCATTGCAGCGGAAATCGTTGACCAGTTCCGCGGCAAGAAGCTTATCGCGTTTAAGAAGAAACGCCGTAAAGGATATAAGCGGAAAGTCGGACATCGCCAGGAAATCACCAGAGTGAAAATTTCCGCCATTATCGCAGGCTGAGCCTGCGTAAACAATGGAATGTTAATATGGTTCTGGCGTCTGCCGGAACCATTTTTTTTATACTTAATCATTTCTTAATATCGGCAAGGAGACAGATATGTTGTACGATTCCAATCATGCTCTGATACAAAGCGAAATCGAAGGCGTAAAGCTGCTCAACCGCGGCAAGGTCAGAGATATCTATGACCTCGGCGACAGTTTGCTCTTCATCGCCACCGACCGTATCAGCGCTTTTGACGTCGTCATGCCCAACGGTATTCCGGCCAAGGGAAAAGTTCTTACGCAGATTTCGCTTTTCTGGTTCGAACTGATGAATCGAATGCCGAACCATCTGATTACCGCCGATATTTCAACCCGTCCCGAACTGGCGCCGTACGTCAAGGATCTGCAAGGCAGAGCCATGATTGTCAGGAAAGCCAAGCCGCTTCCGATTGAATGTATTGTCCGCGGCTATCTGGTCGGCAGCGGGTGGAAGGACTACCAGAAAAATGGAGTCGTTTCCGGCATCACCCTTCGCCCGGGCTACAGGCAGGCGGAAAAACTGGATCAGCCGCTCTTCACGCCTTCAACTAAAGCTGAAATGGGGATGCACGATGAAGCAATTTCCCTTGAAGGCGCGGAAAAGCTTATGGGCAAAGAGATAGCCCGTGAAGTTTCTTCGCTTTCTCTTAAAATCTATAAAACGGCCGCCGACTATGCTGAAAGCAAAGGCATCATCCTGGCTGACACTAAATTCGAATTCGGAATTTACGACGGCAAAGTAATTTTGATTGACGAAGTATTGACCCCGGATTCCAGCCGCTTCTGGCCGGCGGAGCAATATAAAGTCGGATGCAACCCTCCCAGCCTGGACAAACAGTTTGTTCGCGATTATCTGGAAACCCTTGATTGGAACAAAACCGCTCCGGGGCCGGAACTGCCTCAGGAAGTCGTAAAAAAGACTAGCGAGAAATATCTTGAAGCATACAAGGTGCTTACCGGCAAGTCTCTGGTCTAAGCAAGCTCGATTCATCAGGCCGCTTTCTGCTAAATACCCACCCGGCGGAAAGCGGTTTTTTATACCGTTTTAAGCAACCTGAGCAGCAGGTTCCAGAAACGTCCGACCGAGGAAATGCTGACACTTTCATCCGGAGAATGCGCGTTGCGGATTTCCGGACCGAAAGAAATCATGTCCAGCCGGGGATTTATGGAATGGATTATCCCGCATTCCAGACCGGCATGAATAATTACCGCTTCCGGCTCTTTTCCAGACAACTCTTTGTGAACTTCCGTAAAAGTCTTTAATATGGACGAATCCGGACAGGGTTCCCAGCCTGGATAATCACAGTCTCTGGTGCATGCGGCCCCGGCGGCGGTAAAGATATCGCAAATCTTGTCCGCAAGCCGCTTTTTTGAATCCGCGCAAAAGCTTCGCTGTGAAGTTCTTACAATTATTTTTCCGTGTTCGCTTTTAATCGCCGCCAGATTGCTGGATGTCTCCACCACGCCCGGAAACGCTTTCGACAGCGCGACAACCCCATTCGGACAATCATTCAGGGCGCTCAACAGGCGTTTCTGGAAATCTTCCTTAAATACCCGATCCGGCACTCTGACGCATATCAACTGAATGTGCAGATTAGGTTCGGACCGTCCGAACAATTGAACCTTTTCCACCTCAAAACCCGCCGCAAAATCAGCAAATTTGTCCGTATTGGAAACCGGCATCAGCACAGTGGCGAATGCTTCGCGGGGAATGGCATTATCCAGACTGCCGCCATGAAGATCAGCCAGTTTCAAGCCGAAACGTTCTTCTGCCGCGGTCAACATTTCCGTCAGCAGTTTAAGCGAATTAGCGCGTCCGGAATTTATATCACAGCCGGAATGGCCGCCTTTAAGTCCGGAAACCTTGATGTTCATGGCGGTATTGCGCGGCGGCACAGCATCATATTCAGCAATAAATTCATGATTTGAGCGCACGCCGCCGGCACAGCCGATAAAAACCCGGTGCTCTTCCTCCGAATCAAGATTTATCAGGATATCGCCGTCAACAAAGCCGGGAGAAAGTTTTTCCGCCCCAACCAGTCCGGTCTCTTCTTCAACCGTAAACAACGCTTTCAGCGGCCCGTGGGGAATGTCTTTATCCAGCAGCAGCGCCATCATCGCGGCAGCGCCAATGCCGTTATCCGCGCCAAGCGTGGTATGTTCGGCTTTGATCAGGTCGCCGTCAATCTTCGGCTTAACCGGATCTTTGACAAAATCAAACTTGACATCGCTGTTTTTTTGCGGAACCATATCCAGATGGGATTGTAAAATAACCGTTTTATGTTTTTCCATTCCATGAAATGCCAGTTTTTCGATGAGCATATTTCCAGTCGGGTCAACAGCAACTTTCAAGCCGGCGTCTTCCGCCTGTTTTTTCAGGAAATCCCGCAACGCGGCTTCATGGCCGGAAGGATGAGGTATCGAGCAAATGTCGCTAAAAATATTCCACAGTGATCCGGGAGACAATTTTTTCAGTTCATTGGACATAATCTGACCTCACCCATAAATGTTTAATTTACATCAATATAGCTTTTCCCGTAAACTCCACAAATGCAAGAGCGCGGATTATTAATATTTTTATTGCGCGGCAACTAACTTGGACATCCCCTGCCTCGTTTTGGACACCCCTTACCCTCGTTTTGGACACCCCCTAACCACGTTTCGGACACCCCCTAACCACGTTTCGGACACCCCTGCCCTCGTCTTGGACACCCCACTCCGAGACTTTAGATATTTGAGGCTGTTGCTATTTTATTTCTCGCTTTTCTCGCTTTCAACTTCTGCCCATTCTGGACACTCCGAGACTTTGGACAGCCATTGAACATAGCGTTTTTCATTTTTAAACTTTTCTCGCTTTTCTTGCTTTTCACTTTTCTCGCTCCTTCACACTCCGAGACTTTAGATAGCCGTTGAACACAAACGTTTTCAATTTTAATCCCGCGTCTGCGGGAAGTCTCAGAGAAAACTTTTTAATTTTGTCTTTGCTCTATTCTGAATCCTGACTCCAGAATTCTGACTCCTGCCCGTTTATATATAGTAGATTTGTCAATCAAGGGATGTGCAAATGGTTTAAAGCAAGGATTTTAAATCAGGTTTTTCAAAAAAACAGGGGTGGACAGGATTAGCAGGATAAAAGTTGGGTTAAGAACTTAAATCAATAAAAACTCCTTTAAAAATAGCTTTAAGCATGGTTTTATACCGGATTATTATTTATATTTATACTTAAAAATATTAGATAATGGGGTCAGACCCCGTACGACCGGCCCCCCCTGCGAGGAGCGACGTCAACACGCCTAATTAACCCCTACCTCTAAAACTGTTTCAATCCACGCCCCCCCTGCGAGGAGCGACTGCCGCACTGTTTTGGCGTGTTCTGATATGTTTGTTTCAATCCACGCCCCCCCTGCGAGGAGCGACCTATCCGTGCTGGCGGAATACAACTGGAGAGCAAGTTTCAATCCACGCCCCCCCTGCGAGGAGCGACCCGCAGGTTGTGTCTATTTTGTTCTCAAGGCGCTGTTTCAATCCACGCCCCCCCTGCGAGGAGCGACCACCACCAGATATGCTCACATAGATCATCATCAAGTTTCAATCCACGCCCCCCCTGCGAGGAGCGACAATCAATGCGTCAGGGTCACGAGCGAACACGCCGGTTTCAATCCACGCCCCCCCTGCGAGGAGCGACTCCCGGAGTGGTTACAACTTGGTCACAAGATTTGTTTCAATCCACGCCCCCCCTGCGAGGAGCGA
>CAIKZE010000249.1 GCA_903831825.1 uncultured Lentisphaeria bacterium
AATCAGTTGGTCTTTGGTTTTATTCTGACTACTGACTTCTGACTACTGACTACTGGCTGTTCATGCGGTGTCCAAAATGTTTATAAAACTGAAAACCGTTGTGCGGAAAAGGTCTCTAAACCCTCGGAAATGTTCCGCATCGCGGGTGTCCAAAATGAATAATTGAAAATGGAAATTTGAAAGTTGAAAATGAAAAAACAAAATAGTAATACCCTAAACATGTATCTAAACACTCGGAAATGTAAAGAACGTGAATAGTGAATAGTAACTGGTGAATGGTAAAAACAAGAAAAAACGGTTATGCTGGAGATGTCTCTAAAAGCTCCGGAATGCGGGTGTTTTCCGCAACTGTGGGATGCGGACATGGTGTCCAAAATGTGGCTGTCCCCCATAGTACCCTATAAGCCCCATAGGCTCCATAAGCCCATAGGCATCAGGAGCACCATAAAACCGTTGAGGGAAACCGGTGTCCAAAATCTCGGAAATCGCCGGTTAATTGCGGCATCAGAGTTGAAAACTTGTCAATGGAAACTATTATTTGCAGATGACATGACAAGTTAACAATAAACTTACTTTTTAAGGAATATGCAATGACATTCATGGAAAAAATCCGTCAGGCCTGGGTAAAGAACAATTCACTGGTCTGCGTCGGTCTCGATCCCGACATAAAAAAGCTGCCGGGGTGTTTAAAAGAAACTAAATATCCGGTTTTTGAATTCAACAAGGCGCTGATCGACGCCACCGCCGATCTGGTCTGCTGCTACAAGCCGCAGTGCGCCTACTATGCCGGGCAGGATGTGGAAGCGGAACTGAAAATGACGATGTCATATCTGAAAGAAGCCTATCCGGAGATACCGGTCATCCTCGACGCCAAACGCGGCGATATCGGGCCGACCGCCGAAATGTACGCGAAAGAGGCATTCGTCATTTTCAATGCCGACGCGGTCACGGTAAATCCTTATATGGGGCTGGACACGCTGAAACCGTTTATGGACTATGCCGACCGCGGCACGGTCATCCTCTGCCGTACTTCCAATCCGAGTTCCAGGGAACTTCAGGAGCTGATCTGCGATGGAATGCCGGTTTACGAACACGTCGCCAAACTTGCCCAGGGGAAATGGAATTACAACCGGAACATACTGCTGGTAGTCGGCGCGACATTCCCGGAAGAACTCGGTAAAGTCCGCTCCATCTGCCCGGAAATCCCGCTGCTGGTACCCGGCGTCGGGGCGCAGGGCGGCGATGTTCAGAAAGTCATCGAAAACGGGCTTTCCGCCGACGGCCTCGGCTTGATTATCAATTCATCCCGCGGCATTATTTACGCCGACAGTTCGACGGAATTTGCCGTCGGAGCGAGGCAGGCCGCCGTCGAATTGCGCGACCTGATCAATCAGTACAGGTAAAAATTGTGAAATAGTTGCAAAACCATTTTTAGCGGTTATTTTTAAAGCATAGGGGAGTTATACTCCGGAGGAATGCACAAAAAGTACAACAGGAGGTGAATTATGGCCAGCGTAAAACTCTACAAGAAGACCGGGGACAAGAAAGCCGTCTCAATCCAGACCGGCATTGAAAAGGAATTCGGGTTTGTGCCGGAAGTTTTTCAAGCCATGGGCAGCAACGGTGAATTTCTGGACAGCATGCTGAAGCTCGCCGGCGCCGCAGGCAAAAACCTTGACCCAAAAACCAAAGAACTGATCTCAATCGCGGTCAGCGCCGTCAACGGCTGTCACTACTGCATAGAAGCCCACCGGACGATGGCGCTTAAAGCCGGCGTGAAGGATGAAGAAATCACCGGGGCGCTGGAAGTCGCGGCAATGATGAGCGCGTTCAATAATTTCAACAAAGGCATCGGCCTGAAGTGCGACATTGTAACTAAAAAGTAACCGTATTATAAAGCCGTGCCTGTTTTTGACAGGCGCGGCAAATCTATGGCAGCATGTCAGTAAAGATTCAAATTGAGTGGAAGAGCATTATCTATCGCGGGGTTGAGTCTGAAGAGCTCGACTATAAGGCGGCGCTGGACTGGCGCAAACTGAACCGCGGCGGCAAAGCTAAATTCGTGCGCCACTGCCTGGCCATGGCCAACACCAAAGGCGGCTATATTGTAGTCGGCGTCGGTGAAGATTCATCCGGACAGCCGTCGCTGTTTACCGGGCTTACCGGCGAACAGGCCAAATCATTTGATCCGACGATCGTCGGAAACTTCATCAACAAATATGCCGACCCGGAAATTGATTTTACGATTGAGCGTCCGATCGTTGACGGCAAACGTTATGCGATATTCGTCATCCGGCGTTTTTCCAATATTCCGCATGTATGCAGCTATGGTTTTGAAAATGAACTCCAGCAGGGAGTTTTTTACATCCGCACCGCGGACGCGTCCAGCCGGCCCGCCTACCGGGCCAGCGAAATCCACGGCATCATTCAGCGGGCGCTGCGCAACCAGCGGGAAATCCTCGGACGGATGATCCGGGGCGTACTCTATGAAGAGCGGGTGACGATCGAGCAGAATGCCAAAAGCCATTTCGCGGAGGAACGGGCCCATTCCAGAACATTCTTCGACCGGAGAAGCAGTTTAGCCGGAGACAGTTCCGGCATCAGAATAGATATCATGGTGGCCCCGCCGCAATATATTCCAGAAAAATTCAGCCTTTCCGAACTGAAACGGGCCTTTTCCGATGTGATCTCGCTGCAAACCTCAAACAGTTTCATTTCCGAAGCGGAACTCGATGAAAGCTATTTTTCGAACATCTCGCTGCGTTCCATGCCCGAAAGAGGCAGAAAGCTGTGGCAGATGTTCCAGTCCGGCATGTTTCATTACATCAGCGTCTGGAGCGGCTCCGATAAAACAATAAAATATCCGGAACTGGTGAAGTTTTTTGCCGAGGCGGTCAATTGTTTCAGCCAGTTGTATTCCGAACTTGGATACGACGAAGAATTGCTGGACATCAGGATCGAAATTGACCATGTTGAGGGGGTGATGTTGACCAATACCCCGGAACCGTTGAAGAATCTTGACCGGGAATCTGACTGCGTCTGCCGGATTCCGCAAATCAAAATCCAGCTCAACCGGACGGCGGCGGATCTGGCCAGCGGATACATTGAACACGCGGCCAGGATAATTCTGGAAGTCTGCGAAAGATTCAATCTGCCGGAAGGCCGGCACCGCAGGCTGAATGATACCATCAAGAAATACCTGGAAAAACGCCGCTGAGCGCAATTACGGGTTGACGCCTTCCAGGAAGTACATCGTTATCATGCCTTTGCCTTTAACCTCAACCGAGCCGCGTTCCTTGAAGGTGAAATGTTCGCGGGCAAGCGCATAGGTTTCGCTGGAAACATTGATTTTATTGGGTTCGGAATAATGTTCCATCCGGGCTGCGGTATTGATCGTGTCCCCGAACACATCGTAGATATATTTTTCGATGCCGACAATCCCGCCGACCACCCTGCCGGAATGCACTCCCATGCGCATCTGCCACTTCATCCGGTGGTTCTGATTGCGTTTTTCGAGAAATTCCATGGCTTCAAAAGCTGCCTTGAGGATATTGCAGGCATGTTTTTCATCCGGTTCCGGCATCCCGGAGACGCTCAAATACGCGTCACCGATGGTCTTGATCCGTTCACAATGGTTATGCTTGAATATCCGGTCAAACCCGGTAAAAATATCGCTCAACTCGCAAATGACGTCAGCCGGGTCAATCGCGCTGGTCAATTTGGTGAAATTGACGATGTCGGAGAAAAATACGGTAACGTTGTCAAAACATTCAGGGATGCTTGAGCCTTTTTCCTTCAAGTCATTGGCCACGCGTTCCGGCAGAACGTTGAGCAGCAGGCGGTCGGAGCGTTCTTTTTCCTGTTCAACCTGTTCTTTGAGTTCCAGCAGTTGCAGATTGGCTTCGGCCATTTCCAGTTTCTGCCGTTTTAGCTCCTCCTGATGTTCCAGTAATTTCAAGTTGGCTTCGGCCATTCTGAATTTCTGCTCTTCTTTTTCCTGCATCGGGCGCAGGGTGGAATGTAAAAATTCTTTTTTTTCTTTATCGTATTTCTGTTTTTCGTTGTCCAGCAGTTTTTCCGTTCGTCCGCGCATGCATATGATAGTAGCCAGATTGGTGGCAATTAGCATCAGAATAATAATTGCAACAGTTAAATAGCTAATCGTCATTTCAAGATTCTTTCAGGTTTTCGCTCCAATTACAATCCAACCCACAGTTATTACTATATTGCCTTAAATAAATGAATAATAGCGGCTAAAAAGATAAAAATCAATCTTTTTTATGCAGATTTATTCAGATTGGAACTTTAAATAATCCGGGCTTAATGATCTCTTTTCAATATGGAGCAAATCCGGATAAAGAAAAAATAATAAATTGTTGCTTTATATTGACAGCGGGATATATTATATCTTAATATGTCTGGAGACAAATTAATGGATTACGCCAGAGTAGAAAAATTTATTTTAGATCTGCTGAAAAAAAAGCTTTCAGATAAATTGTACTACCATAACGTCTGCCACACCTGTGAAACGATCAAAGCCGCCGCAGAGTTCGGTCGGGCTGAAGGGTTGCCGGAAGAAGAAATAACCATCCTCAAAACGGCTGCCCTTTTTCATGATACAGGCTATTTACGGCTGCCGGTGGAGAATGAACGGATTGGAACGGAAATCGCCAGGGAAATTCTGCCGGAATACGGTTATACCCCGGAAGAAATTGAAAAAGTATGCCGCTTGATACTGGCAACAAGAATGCCCCAGAAACCCGCGAATCTGGAAGAACAGATCATCTGCGATGCAGATCTGCAATATCTGGGCACGGAAGAGTATGACAAGCTGTCAAACCTGCTGAGAAAAGAAATGAGCTTTTACAATATTTCGTTTACCGATCAAGACTGGCAGGATTTCCAGATTAACTTCTTGAAAAACCACCACTATTTCACCAGTTGCTGCCGTCAATCCCGAGACGCTGCCAAGGCAGAATCCCTTAAAAAATTAATTGAAGCAAAAGAAAATATTCTTGAGCATAACAATATATAAAGAAGTAAATTAAGATTAACTTAACCAGGAGTGAAAAATGGAAAAATTATATGGAAATGTTGAGTATGAAATAATTGCGCATATTGCAGAAGGCGGCATGGGGTCTGTATGCAAGGCGCTGGCGAAAGGTCTGGACGGATTTGAAAAAGTCGTTGCCATTAAAACCTTATTAAGCTGCTATTCCGATGATCAGAAATTCGTTGACCGTTTTATTGAAGAAGCCAAACTGGTAGCCAACCTGGTGCATGAAAATATCGTGCAGATCTATCAATTGAGCCAGTATAACGATCAATACTTTTTTGTACTCGAATACGTTGACGGCATTTCGCTGTTCGATTTCATGGAATTCCACAATAAGACCCGCACGCCGTTCCCCCGGAATCTTGCGGTATTCATAGCGGCGCGCGTGGCGCGCGGTCTGGCATACGCGCACAGCCGCAAAGATTCGATGGGACAGCCGATGAATATCGTCCATTGCGACATTTGCCCCCACAATATCCTGATCACCTCGGAAGGGCTGCCGAAAATTACCGACTTCGGGATTGCCAGAGCCGCCACCATCTGCAGTGACGACACCATTTCGGGCAAACTGCCGTTCATGTCGCCGGAGCAGGCCAACAAAGCGGAAATTGATTTCCGTTCCGATATTTATTCGCTTGGAATTGTGCTTTTCTACATGCTTTCCGGACATACCACAAGAAGACTTGATGTGAAACTCCGGGAAATCCTGTTGCAGGCTCAGGAAAATTATATTGACTGGGAAAAACTGCCCAGGGGACTCGACCCGGAATTGCAGAAAATCCTGAGAAAAATGTTGGCTACCAGTCCTGAAGACCGTTATCAGAATACCTCTGAACTGGCCAAGGACTTGGAATATTTCATTTACAAAGACGGTTACGGTCCGACTATCGTTACGCTGGCAAACTATCTCCGGGAGCAAATGCCGGGCATTTTCTCTGATCAAATAATTGAAAATGCAGAAGATAAAGGCGCGGAAAAAACGCTTGTTCTGGAGAGCGTCAGCCACGGCGATAAAACCGTGGTGCTCCCGAACAATTACTTTAAAGTCGCGGGCAAATAAGCGGCAATAACTGCCTGCGGAGCACTAAGCATAAATGCGGAGCATATGATGCGTTTTGTAATGTTTACCTATGCCTGCATTTATTTGCTTATTCTTTTTTCCAATATTTATTACTGGATAAAGTACAAAGGCAGCCTGGCGATGCTGCTATATGAACTGCTGTCCGGCGCTTACATGGTTTTTCTGATCTTTGTTTACTTTTCCGATATCAAAGACCGTATTTGTGTTCTATGGGTATTGCCGGCAATCGGCATTATTCTGTTCGATTTTTATATGTCGATTTGGGGCGACATACGAAAATTTACGCCTAAGACGCTGCCGATTGAAGATAAAGAGTTGGAATTTGCCAGAATTCTTTCGGTGATTTTTGCGGCCCCGGCCTATATAATATGCATCCTGCTGCTGGTGGAAATCTGCACAAAATAAAGACATTCTCCCGCTGAATTCACGGATAATAACCGGAATTATAATATTAAAAGTCTATTACGGACAATTTAAGCCGGCAAATATTCCCTTATTTGTACTGAGCATTGATTGATTATTGCGAATAAAGAATTATTTTAAGTTAGTTGTAAGTTTTTACCGGTTTTGTACATACAAAATTGATAATGAAAAATTATCATAGTATAACTCCGACTAAAAAAAACCGTTCCCGGAGTAATAATATGGCGAGAATATTAATTGCAGATGACAGTCTGGTTGTCAGGAAGTCCTATGAAAGCATGCTCACGTTTCTGGGACATGAGGTTATTTCCTGCAAAGACGGCAAGGATACTGTAGCTGCATTTGAAACTCAATCTCCGGAACTGCTGATCCTTGACGTCCAGATGCCGGTTATGAACGGTCTTGAAGCCTGTCGTGCAATCCGGCGGCTGCCGAATGGCATTTCAGTTCCGATTATTATTGTGTCGGCGCTGGAAGATGAAGATGATATTCTTAAGGGGCTTAACGCCGGAGCAAACGACTACCTGATAAAGCCGGTTAAAGAGGCGCACCTTATCGCAAAACTGAAAACTTCGCTCGGCATCTCCGCATTACACCGGCAAGATTTCGACCTGGCTAAAAAACGTACTGTATTTGCCGGGAAATACCGGATTGAAAAAATGCTGGGCTATGGCTCCCATTCTACAGTATTTCAGGTTAGCGATCTTGAAGATAATAACCGCAAATATGCGCTGAAACTGTTGAAAGAGTCTTTCGCATCGGAAGACATGGTAAAATATTTTATTGCCGAAGCTGAAGTAATCCGCAAAATTGAATCTGAAAATATCCTTAAAATCTACGATGTCGGCAAATTCCAGGGCAGAATTTATCTGGTGCTTGAATTTGCGGCAGACGGCGATTTGCAAAAAATTCTGAAACACAAGAAATTGACTGAACTTGAAGCGTCGAAAATGGCGCATGATATTGTCCGCGGCATTAAAGCGCTGCGCAATAAAAAGATAGTTCATCTTGATATCAAACCAGGCAATATTCTCTTCAGTAACGGGCAGTATAAACTTGCTGACTTCGGCATGGTTATTCCCAGAAAATCGGCAACCATGCCGCTGAATGCGGAGATATGGGGTACTGCCGGTTATATTTCGCCGGAATATTTGACTTCTGAAAAGGCTTTGACCTCCAAAAGCGACATATACAGTTTAGGCATAACTTTGTATCAGGCGATCACGGGAGATAATCCTTTTGATTCAGAGCGGGCTTCGGTCAGCATGTTTCGCCAAGTCAACCTGATCCCCCCATCGCTGCAAAATTATGACAAGAATGTATCGGAGTATTTTTCCGGCGCAGTTTTTGCCATGCTGGAGAAAGACCCGGAGGAAAGACCGTCGGAAGAAGAGCTGGAGGAAGTTTTCGCCAATTTAATTGAATATAATGAATGCCGCGAAGACCAGGTAAATGCCACGAAAAAAGCAGCCAGGTCTCAAGAGGCGGTGAATGCCATATCCAATCAACTGTTAGTTGCTGAGGAGGAAGCTGAGGAACTTCCGGAAACTGAACTTACATTTACTCCGGCGCCGCAAACAAGGCTTGCATCCATCGAAAAACGCCTTGACAAAATGCCGCTTTACAGGCGTCAAACCAAAAAACTCATCAGATCTCTGAAGCGCAGCGATCCCAGAATATTAGCTTTATCGGCCGCCTTTTTAGTAGTGTCCGCCGCCGCCGGCTGGGCAGGGTATCATGTTTTTTTCGACAAAGTTCCGGTTGCTGTCATACAAGGGCCAATGACTGCGGTAATCTGCAAAAAGTGCAATTTTCGTGAAGAGCGCAGGGTCAAAGACATTGCTGCAATAAAATGCAGAAAATGTGAAGGTCCGGTGGCAATGGCGGAAAAATGTGAGAAATGCAATGCCATATTTGCGTTGCCGGAAATAGCTGGAGCAGATAAAATGACTCCGGAAGAATACGGTGAAGCTTTTAAGAAAACTTATAAATGTCCTAAGTGCGGCTCCGATGATATATCAGCGGTTCAGTTAACTAAAGAGGATGATAACTTGTAATATAAGCGATGAACTGGCGTTAATTATTTTATATAAAAGAAGATTTAAATAAGTTGGGAGAAGCAGAGCATGAGACTATGCTTGAAACAAAAATCATATTTCACTCTTGTCGAAATGTTTTTAGTGATCTCCATAATAGGAGTCCTGATCGGCATGATGATGCCGGCATTTGCGAAGGCGCAGACGCGCGCAAAATATGTCCGCTGGCTGGCCTTCAATGCCCAGAACAATCGCGATCCTGATGCAGTGATCAATTATAATTTTGAGGCCATTGACTTTCAGACCAAAGTCAACGGGGTTTATACGCCGACACTGTATAACGGCGCGCTGGGCTGCAATGCTCCCGGCTATGATTCGGCCAATTACAATGGGATTCTGTCCACTACGGTCGCTAATCCCAGGACTGCCGCGCTGAATTTACCGCAATGGGTGCCGGGCGGCGGACGCTGGCTGAACTTAAAGAACGCGCTGTCTTTTAACGGCGGCAACAGTTATGTAGACATTCCAGGGATGAAATGCATAGACTTTGATCCGTCTACTCAGGATTTTACGATATTGATGTGGGTTAATTTCAATGCAGTAAGAACTGTGCAGTGTCTTTTCGGCAAAAATAACACCCTTACAGGGAACTCGCAATATGACCTCTATTTGAACGGTTCCTTGCGGTCGCGCGTCGGCAATTCAAGTTTGACCGAAACCATACCGGCGATTCAGCCTTCGACCTGGTACAATATTGCACTGGTCAATAAGGCAAAAGTCGGGGTAAAAATGTATGTAAACGGAACTCTGATGACAGGCGGAACTGCGCCTGCGCTTCCATTGAAATATCTGGCAACTCAAGACCTGGTACTTGGAGCTTCGAACAACGGGATTAACGCAAGAGGCGTCGCGCGGTTTTCCAACTGGTTTTCCGGTTTTATGGACGAGTTTGTATTGTACAATAAAGCATTGTCAGATATAGAAATAATGGGACATTACAGGATGGGGATGCCTTAAAAATAACCTTAACAGGAGATAGAGGATATGGCTAAAATATTAATTGCCGATGACAGTCTGATCGTCAGGAAATCGTATGAGAGCATGCTTTCTATGATGGGCCATGAGGTAATTTCCTGCAATGACGGAAAAGAAGCTGTAGAATCTTTTCTGGTAACTTCTCCTGAACTGCTGATTCTTGACGTCGATATGCCTGTTATGAACGGACTGGATGCCTGCCGTGAAATCAGGAAACATCCGGCCGGCGCTTCCGTTCCAATTATCATTGTATCCGCGCTTGATGAAGAAAATGACATCCTGGACGGCCTCAATGCGGGAGCCGATGATTATCTGGTAAAACCGGTTAAAGAAGCGCATCTTATCGCAAAATTGAAAACCACGCTGGATATTTCCTCTTTGCATAAGCGTGACTTTGAACTGGTCAGAGAACACATCGTTTTTGATGGGAAGTACCGGGTTGAGAAAATGCTCGGATATGGTTCTCATTCCGTGGTATTTCTGGTAAATGACACCAAAAACAGTGACAAGAAGTTCGCGTTGAAACTGTTTAGAGATACCGTCATCCCTGATGATATGGTGAAAAGTTATATTGACGAAGCCAAAAAATTCAGCAAAATTGATTCCCCTTATGTGCTGAAAATCTATGATATCGGCAAGTATTACGAACGGATTTATCTGGTTCAGGAATATGCGGAGGACGCTGATTTACTGAAAGTGCTGAAACACAAGAAATTGAACGAGCTTGAAGCAGCCCAGATGGGACTGGATATTGTTCGCGGAATCAAAAATCTTCGCGATAACGGACTGGTTCACCTTGATGTAAACCCCGGGAATATTCTGGTCTCCGGCGGACAATACAAACTTGGCGATTTCGGCATAGTCGTTTCGCGGAAATCGGCGGAAATGCCGTTAAATGCGGAAAACTGGACCACTACCGGATATATTTCTCCGGAATGCCTGACCATGGAGTTTCCGATCACTTCTAAATGCGATATCTACAGCCTGGGCGTGACAATTTACCAGTCTATCACCGGAGACAATCCTTTTTATTCTGACCGCCCCTCTGTCGGGATTTTCCGGCAAATCAACCTGGTTCCGCCTTCATTGCGCAATTACGACCAGAATGTTACAGAATATTTTTCAAATGCCGTTCTTGCCATGCTTGAAAAAAATCCGGGGCATCGGCCTTCTGAAGAAGAGCTTGAGAGCATTTTCTCCAATCTGATCGAATATAATAAATGCCGCCTGCTGCTGTCACAGGTTGATAGAAAGAAAGGCAGCGCCAGAATGGTGGAAGACGACCTTGCGGTCCAGACGGCACATAAAAATGATGATTTGATGGAAAGAGATCCTGATCTTCTCCGCGCCAGGATGGTGGTGCTGGACGATATTTTTGCCAAAACCACAATCAGCCGTCCGGCAAAGAAAAATGCCGGTCAAATGATTGAAATCGGGAATCTGATTGATTCGCTGAAGTCATTAACCAGGATGCAATTCAGAATAATTGCCCTTTCGGTGCTGCTGCTGTTCGTCTCTATTGCTGCCGGAGTTGTTGGATATAAGATTTTTACCCACAGCGAGCTGCCGCCGGCGGTGCTTCAAGGACCGGAAACGACAGTTATCTGTAAAAAATGCAATTTTATGGAAGAACGCCGGATCAAAGATATCAGCCAGGCCAAATGCACACGTTGCGGAGGCCAGGTGGCGCCGGCAATGAAATGCCATAAATGCGGTCGTGTATTCGCACTTCCGGAAATCAAAAATATTGAAAAAATGACTCCAGAGGAATACAGCAAAGCCACGGAAGAGTACAAATGCCCCAACTGCGGTTCTACTGATTTCGGAGCAGTTCCGATAAGCAGAGAAAAGGACTCTTCTGCCGGGCAGTAATACACATGGAGACAAGAGAAAATGACCTATGACTTTAAGTGGAAGAATGCTCCGGCGGTTTTGATTGCCGATGACAACATGGTAAACCGGAAAATTATGGAGCACTTCCTGCAGCAGTTTGGATGTTCTGTCAAGGCTATCAGTGACGGGGAACAGGCTTTGCAGCAATTTATCTCCAGCAACTGGGATTTAATCTTTATGGATGTAAATATGCCTGGAATGGATGGCCTGGAGGCGACCGTCAGGATTCGCGAAGTCGAGCGGCAAAACAATCCTCCAAGCCATATTCCGATTGTTGCTTTGACGGGCGGCATTATGCCGGATGAACAGCGGAAATGTTACGAAGCCGGCATGGATGAAATAATCGCCAAACCGTTGTCTATGGAAAATTTAAGCTCGGTATTTAAAAATAACCTGTCACATTTGATCCATTAAATCATCATGGAGGATTTAAAATGAGCGAAGAGTATATTCCTGAAACCCTGCTGGTTCTGGACAAAACAACCGCACTGGAAAATTTTTGCGACAATGCGGAACTGCTGGACGAAATGTTGCAATATTTCGCAGACGGCATAACGGAAAAACTGAAAACCCTCAAAACGGCAATTGCGGCTAAGGATTATCCCGTATGGATTTCCACTGCTCACCTGATAAAAGGCGAGGCCGCCACACTTTGTCTTCAGCGGATTAATGCTGTTGCCTTGAAACTCGAACAGGCCGGAAAACATCAGGAGCCTGCCGAGGCCGAAGCAATGCTTGCCGTTATGGAAAAAGAAATGCAGTCCTTTGCTGATATTCTCCCCAAGAAATAGCGGTCAATAGCGCGTTATACCGAATCGCAATCTTTACTTGCTTTAAGATTGCGATCCGGTATTATTTCCAGTTTGCGCGGATGCGGGCAACTGTTGCCTCAAGCGCTTCTGGAACACATCTGGTATCGCTGATTACCGGCATGAAATTAGTATCCCCGGCCCAGCGCGGCACAATATGCATGTGCAGATGGTCGGCAATTCCGGCGCCGGCAGCCGTACCGAGATTGAATCCGACATTAAACGCATCCGGGAATATGGTTTTCTGCAGTACTTCTTTTGCCTTTACGCACAAATCCATAATTTCATGGCGTTCTTCAACAGTCAATGCGGAAATATCGCCGGTATGGGAATATGGCGCAATCATCAGATGTCCGGAATTGTAAGGATAGCGATTCAGAATAACGAATGAAGTGCTTCCGCGAAATATCACCAATTTTTCTTCCGGCCATGCCGGATTAACAGTTTCTTTGCCGCACAAAAAGCATCGCGTTTCCTTTTCTCCTGTAATAAACTCGATTCTCCATGGCGCCCACAGCGGTCTGTCATTACTCATTATGCGTATCCCTTTGCTCTTTTCAAAAGACGGTTTATTCAAAAATCAGCATTTTTTTTCAAAACTGAACCAAAAGTTCTTGCATATTTATACTTCCGGTATATATTTTCAGACTTTTGTTTAATTAAACACTATTACTATTGCTTAATTTAATAACTTTAAATATAACGTTAAAACAAGGTTTAGCAAAAAAATGAAAAAAGATATTCATCCGAAATACGGAAGTACGAAGATCATCTGCGCCTGCGGCGAAGTCTGGGAAACCAAATCCACCCGTAATGATATCAAAGTCGGTATCTGCGCCAAGTGTCACCCGTTCTTTACCGGAAAACAGAAATTTATTGATACAGCGGGCCGCGTTGAAAGATTCCGTCAGCGCTACGGTATCAAGTCTGAACAATAACTTGATATTCACGCCTGTTAACGCACACTTTTACAGTGGCTGTTTAACAGGCGTTTTTTATTTATACATGAGCTGCCTATGACTCCCCAAGATATCTCCCGATATATAGAATCCAGCAAGTTGCGCTTCAAAGAACTGGAAAGCAAACTGGCTGATCCCTCAATTTATGCCAATCATCTGGAATTGAAAAAAGTTTCCCGTGAACATCGACGTCTTAGCGGTCTTTTTCAAAGTTACAACCGCTGGTGCGCGGCGCTGAAAGAACTCGAAGAAAATACAGCGATGATGGCCGAACAGGACGAGGAACTTAAAAGCCTGATCCAGTCAGATATTGACTCCCTGAATAATGAAATCGCTTCCCTTGAATCGACTGTCCGTTTTGCGCTTCTTCCGCCGGATCAGAATGACTCCAGGAATATTATCGTTGAACTTCGGCCGGCGGCCGGCGGCGAAGAAGCCGCGCTGTTCACCGGAGAGCTTTTCCGGGCATATTCCAAATATGCCGAGCATAAGAACTGGAAAATGGAAATCCTCGATATGACAGCCAGTGAACTGGGCGGACTGAAAAGTGTTGCGTTTTCACTGGCCGGGGAAGATGCCTTTGCCCGAATGAAATATGAAAGCGGAGTGCATCGCGTTCAGCGTATCCCCTCCACCGAATCCGGCGGGCGCGTTCATACTTCAACGATTACTGTAGCAGTTATGGCTGAAGCAGAAGAAGTTGAAATTGAGATCAGAGCGGAAGATTTGCGGATTGACGTTTATCGTTCATCCGGTCCCGGCGGACAGTGTGTCAATACCACCGACTCCGCCGTGCGCGTCACCCACTTGCCGACCGGGCTTGCCGTAGCCAGCCAGCAGGAAAAATCCCAGCATCGCAATAAAGAAATCGCGATGCGGATCCTGCGCGCAAGGCTGCTTGAGCGCCAGCAGCAGGCAGAAGCCGACAAACAAGCCGCCGACAAACGTGCCCAGGTTGGCACCGGCGACCGCAGTGAGCGAATCAGAACCTATAATTTCCCGCAAAACCGGGTTACCGACCATCGTTACGGGGTATCTGTTTTCGACCTTCCCACGCTGATGGAAGGCGCACTGGAGCCGCTCTTCGAACAGATTATCAAAGTGGATAGCGAACGCCGTCTTGAAGCCTTGAATCAGCAGTTGCAATAAAACATTAGACCGACTATTGTCCGGTTTTACGTTTTTCGAAATCAGAGTTGACCGCTTCGCGCAGTTTCCCGTCTGTCAGATACCTAAGGGCCGTAACAGCAAGCACCCGTGCCGCCAGCATAGATTGCTCAAAAGCGAAAATACTGCCGGAAGCTTTCTCAAATTCCCTGGAATGCAATGAAATCTGATCTTGTGTTGCCTTGAAAAAGAAGCTGACTCCTGGAATTTTCTGAGTCACATTGGCAAAATCGGTGGAAATCTTACTGCTTATCGTTTGCGGAGCCATCTTCGACTGCGCCGCCAATTCCATCACCAAACCATTCAACGGTTCATTCGGAATATTGGCATCGTAAGAATGAGGTATTTTTGAACATTGATAATCGCACCCGGTCATCAGGGCCGCGCCTTTGACAATATCCTCAAAACGGTTTTCCATCGCATTGCGGATGGCGTTGTTAATCGCCCGGATGTAGAAAAAAGCGCTGGACTTTTCTGGAATGATGTTTGGCGCAATCCCGCCTTCGGTAATGATTCCGTGAATCCTGGATGCTTCATGAAGCTGCTGCCGCCAGGCATTGATTCCGCAAAACAGCAGATTTATTGCGTCAAGCGCATTGATTCCGGCTTCCGGTTCCGATGCCGCATGCGCGGCTTTGCCGGTGAAAGTCACGTCATAACGGGAAACGGCAAGATTGCCGGGATCCTGACCGGTAACCTGAAACGGATGTGCCATCGCACAGGCGTCAATATCTTCAAACGCATTTTCCGCCAGCATGATTACTTTTCCGCCCTTGGTCTCTTCGCCCGGAGTTCCCATTATCACTATCCTGCCGGAAATGGATTCCTGCTCCATTATTTCTTTGACCGCCAGCCCGGCAGCAATGGCTGACGCCGCGATCAGATTGTGTCCGCAGGCATGACCGAGTTCCGGCAGCGCGTCGTATTCGCTTAACAGACAAAAAACCGGCGAACCACGGCCGAATTCAGCTTTAAATGAGGTGGCAAGGGAGCTGACAGGACTTTTAACGCGGAATCCGGCATTTTTCAGGACGTCAATCTGAGCGCTGACGGCATTGAATTCTTCGAATCCGATCTCGGGATTGGCATGAATCGCATCGGAAACGGCTTTGATAACGGGCGCATTCTTGTTAATTGAATCAGCCGCACTTTTTTGAAAATCACTCATTATGTCCTCTCAATCACGTTACGGGATTAAAAGTCGAATCCGGGTTGAATGATTCCGAAATCATCATCGTCATTATCTTTTTTGCTGTTTGATTTCTTAGTCGGCTTTACCGCCGTCTTAGTTTTGGAGCCGGTTTCTTTTTTACTGTTTTCAGGCGGAACACTTTCTATTTCCAGGCCTAAGGTAATTTCATCATTCTGCCTGGCTTTGGCAGTCTTGACTGGAGCTTTTGCTTTGATCTCCGGTTCAATAGTTTTCTCTTTAACCGGAGCTGCTTTGCCTTTCTGCTTAGCGACGGGCGACGGAATCTCACCGGCGGGAATAGTTTCAGGTTTAGCTTTTTTTACCGGCTTGGGTTCCGGCGGCGGCAATGGCTGTTTACCTTTTTTCACCGCTTTGGGAACGGGTTCTTCCAGTTCGAATTCTTCTGTTTCGACACTTACAACTGGCGTTTTTACCGGGACGGCGACAGTGGTTTCCACTTCAACGGCTTCAATTTCAACCGAATCGTTTTCGTCATCCTCCGGAATTGCCTCTATAACAAATGCGGCCAGTTCTTCGACCTCAAGATAGCGGACATGGTTCAGTTTCAGCAGCGGTTTGGAGCTGATCATCAGACCGCGGGCTTTCGGGGTGCGCAGCGGCATTTCCTTCAAGTTTATTTCAGACTTTCTGTTCTCTTTTCTTTTCGAGTCCACAGTCAGTTCATAGATCGAATCCGGACGCGGCGTAATCAGTTCCAGACGACAGCCGGACGGACATATCCGGTACTGTTTGTCCGTAATGAATTTATTGATAACACAGCGTTTCCCGTAACATTTGCCGCTTTTGGTGTCTTTGTAGATTACGCCGAACTCTATTGCCGGATCGTATTTCCTGAAATCATAAAGCCGGTCAATAAAAATCTTTTCCGGAATATTGATGATCTTGTAATTGCCGTTCCGCTCGACACAAAGCAGATGATCGAATTCATTGCAGGTAACATTGTCTTCGCTCTTGATATTGGTGCCGATATAGCAATTCTTGCGGTCCCAGCCGACTTTGATATTGTTCAGCGCCGCGGCTTTGCGGTCAATTTTGCCGACAGTCTCGATTCTGGTGCGGCGCGGGAACATTGCGCCGTATTTATCCAGCAGCGCCTGGATGTATTTTATGGCGTAAGCATTCAGATGCTTCAAGTTGCGGTGAATCTCTTCAATGTTCTTCAGTATCTCGGCCAACTCTTCCTGATTTTTGCGGATGTCGAAAAGCGAAATCCGGCGAATCTGGATTGCCAGCAGTTTTTCCACATCATCATCAGTAACATCGCGCTTGAGCATCTTGCGATACGCCGCCAGCCCCTTGTGGACTTCCGAAACTACAACTTCGTAAGACTCGCATTTTTCAATGCGCTTATAAATACGGTTTTCAATGAATATCTGGGCAAGGGTCTTTGAATGGAACAGTTCCTCCTGCTTGCGCAGGTCAATTTCCAGCTCGCGTTTGAGATACTCCAATAATTTTTCGGTATTGCGCCGGATTATACTGGGAACATTCATCTGCACCGGTTTATTTTCGCAAATAACCATCATGTTTACGGAAACGGATATCGCGCAGTCGGTATAGGTATAGAGCGCCTGCAAGGCTTTTTCCGGATCGTAGCCGCGCATCGGGGTGATTTCGATTTCCACGCTCTCCGCGGTGTAATCATTAATCGCGGCAATCTTAATCTTGCTTTTTTCCGCGGCTTTTTCAATGGAGGCGATCAACTTTTCCGTGGTCGTGGTGGCCGGAATTTCCCGGATAATCAGTTTTCTGCCATCAAAATCAATTTTGGCCCGCAGCGTGATTTTGCCGTTACCCTCGTCATATTCGGAAACATCCATCATGCCGCCCTGCTGGAAGTCCGGATAAAGCTCGAATTCTTCGCCTTTCAGGACGGCGATCTGGGCCTGGAGCAGCTCGCAGAAATTGTGCGGCATAATCTTAGTCGCCATCACCACGGCAATCCCTTCGGCGCCGAGCATCAGCAGTGACGGGATTTTGACCGGCAGCACTACCGGTTCCTTGTTGCGCCCGTCGTAGGAATCAACAAATTCGGTAATGTCTTCGTTGAACAATACTTCGCGTCCCAGATGGGAAAGCCGGGCTTCGATATAACGCGCGGCGGAAGACGGGTCGCCTGTATAAACATTACCGAAATTACCCTGTTTTTCCATGAAATATTCTTTGTTGGCCAGCACAACCAGCGCATCGCCGATGGAGGCGTCGCCATGCGGATGAAACTGCATGGTATGCCCGATGACGTTCGCCACCTTGTGGAATTTGCCGTCATCCATCCGGTGAAGCGACCACAGAATGCGCCGTTGTACCGGCTTGAGCCCGTCGTCCACGTCCGGAATGGCGCGGTCTTTGATGACATAAGAAGCATATTCGATGAAGTTCGACTCCATCATGGAGCGGATAAACTTATTGCTGCCTTTCTGGGTCGCGGCGGAGGCTTCCTGCTCCCCCTCGGACAATGCCTCAGCTTCCAGCGCCGCTACCTCTTCCAGGCTCTGTGACGGTTCTTCCGGCACATGCTTCTTAATTTTTCTTTCTCTTTTGCTGTCTGCCATTTTATATATAATCCGTTAAACGAGTTTATTCATGATTAATTCGCGGCGTTCCGGAGTTTTCTGATTGTCCCCCATGAAGAATTCCAGCATCTCCGGAATATTGCGCATATGGTCAATAGTGACGTTCAGCAGCCGGATATCATTGCCGATAAAAGCGCCGAATTCGTCCGGCGAAATTTCCCCCAAACCTTTGAAACGGGTGATCTCCACGCCGCGGCTTAACTCCAGCACCGCCTGGTCGCGCTCCTGTTCGCTGTAACAATAAATGGTCTTGCTCTTGTTCCGCACCCGGAACAACGGAGTTTCCAGAATGTAAAGGTGTCCGGACAGCACCAGTTGCTCGAAGTAAGTCAGGAAGAAAGTTATCAGCAGATTCCGGATATGCAGCCCGTCCACGTCGGAGTCGGTGGCGATGACGACTTTGTTGTAGCGCAGTTCCTCCACGTCCTCCTCAATATTCAGCGCCTGCATGATGTAGTAAAGTTCTTCATTGTCGTAAACTTTGTCCAGTTTCTGCTTGTGGCAGTTCAGCGGTTTGCCTTTCAGCGAGAAGATGGCCTGGGTGTAAACATCACGGCAACTGATCATGGAACCGGCTGCGGACTGCCCTTCGGTGATGAAAATCATCGTCTGATCGCCTTTGCCGGAAGAATCGCCCAGGTGGTGCTTGCAATCCTTGAGCTTGGGTATCTTCAAGCTCATTTTCTTCGCTTTTTCCTTGGACTGCTTTTTGACTGCCTGAATCTGGCGGCGCACCTGCTCGTTGTTATCTATTTTTTCCAGCAGAATTTCCGCTTCGCTGAGGTGGCGGTGCAGATAGTCAACCACGGCATCCCGGACGGCATTGACAATCCAGCCGCGGATGTCGGTATTCCCCAGCTTGTTTTTGGTCTGGGATTCGAAGATAGGGTCTTTCAGTTTGATCGCGATTGCGCCGACGATGCCGTCCCGCACGTCGGAAGACTGATAGCTTTTGCCGGAAAATTCATTTACGGCCTTCAATACGCCTTCGCGGAACGCCGAAAGATGGGTGCCGCCGTCGTTGGTGTACTGGCCGTTCACAAACGAAAAATAGTTTTCCCCGTAGCTGGAAGTATGGCAGAACGCGAATTCCAGCATCTTCCCCTTGAGCGCGATGATGTCGTAAATCTTGTCTTCCCCGATTTCAACCTCAATCAAATCCTTCAACCCGTTCTGGGAATAATAGCGCTTGTCGTTGAGGTAAAGCGAAAGACCGCTGTTAAGATAGGCATACATCCACAGCCGTTTTTCGATATATTCCATCAGAAAGGTGTAATTGGGAAACAGCGCCAGGTCCGGAATGAAGCTGACCAGGGTGCCGTTCTTTTCATCCGAATGCCCTTTTTTGTCGCCAACCAGCACTCCGGAATTAAAAGTGGCTTCGTGATATTTGCCGTCACGGACCGAGCGGACCGTAAACTCGCTGGACAACGCATTTACCGCTTTGGTGCCTACTCCGTTGAGCCCGACTGAAAATTGGAATACGTCGTCGTTGTATTTGCCGCCGGTATTCATTACGGAAACGCATTCCACCAGTTTACCCAGCGGGATGCCGCGCCCGTAATCGCGAACGCTGATGCGTACCCCTTCCAGCTTGACGTCAATGCGCTTGCCGGCGCCCATGATATATTCGTCAATGCTGTTGTCGATGACTTCCTTGATCAGGATATAAATCCCGTCGTCCGGATGAGAACCGTCGCCAAGCCGCCCGATATACATACCCGGACGCAACCGGATATGCTCCAGCGAACTCAGTGTCTTTATCTTGTCCTCATCGTACAGAACTGTATTTTCGGCGCTCATAATATGTGATTTTTCATTATTTATATAACGTTAACGATATTGCCGGACAGGGGGGCTTACAGGCGGGTTCATGCTCCATCTCCTGCATCCAGGCAAACTATTTCAGGCCAAAGCCTGCTTCTTGCACTCAATAATTCCAACTTTCAACAATAGCGCATTCCATCCAAAAAGCAAGAGTTTTTTCCCCTTTTTCCCGCCGGCTTGCCAAGATTTTCTTTAACTAAAGGAGCCGGCGTCAGAACAATAGGTTCTTTTGTGACAGTTCCTCAGTTCGGCATATACCGGTAATTGCCCTTGGGGAATACTGCCGGCACCAGCACCAACAGCAGACAGACGAACAGGATGGCGCAGCCATAAACCAGAAACAGAGTCTGATAATGAGATATCTTCATCGTGCCGATGAACCATTGCGGGGCCAGCATGCCGGAACCTAGAATCAGCGATGCCAGCAGCCGCGAACCGCCGATGCCGGCAGAGTAGCAACTGCCGCAGAAAGCCATCGACATGGCTTTGTTATTCGGCGAAGCCAGTTCCATCATTTCAGTTGAAATCGCGATTGAAGAGCAGGCGGCGGCGAAGCCGTATGTAATCAGCAAAGCGGTAATCAGGATTAAGTTGCAGATGGAGTAAGTCCCGATGAAGAACAGCGTAAGATTGACCAGCGCAAAGAAAAAATGAATAAACAGCAGCATGCGTTTGATGCCGACCTTGTCAATGATTTTTCCGGCGGTAAGGAAACCGAGCAGGGTTCCCACCAGGGCCAGCGAGGAAATGATGATGATGATATTATCGGCTACCAGCAGATATTTTTTGATATAGATGAATGTAAGCGGCGGGGTGGAGTAAGCCGCCAGATAGAGGCAGCAGATATACACCGAAAAACCGGTCAGCGATTTATTGGCTATTGCTTCGGAAATGCCTTCCGTGAATGTGATGCTTTCTTTCTCCTGATGTCCGTCCGGAATTTTGCCGACATAATACATTCTGCCCAGCAACCCCAGCGCTGAAATGGCAATAATAACCTGAAGCATCCATATTTCCGGATTCTTTCCGAGGAGCAAGCCGCAGACAAAGCAGAATATCACCGCAAATGTCTGCCAACTGAAACGCATGATGCCGAAGAAATCGCTGCGGTCGGCTTTTACGAGAAATCCGTCCAGCAGCGGGAACCACGCCGCGGCATATACTGTCATGCAGATTGAAAACATGATAATGGAAAGCAGCAGCACCGGTTTGGCATATCCGCCGAACCAGGGACAGGCGGCCAGCAGCATAATCATGACAGTTCCGATTGCGGTAAACTGCATGATGGCCTTTTTATAGCCCAGTTTACCGGAGAGAAAAGCCGCCGGGATAAGCAGCAGACAACTGGAAATACCCTGGGTTGAAGTGGTAATCATGGACAGCATGTCTCCGGCGCCGAGGATTGTCGCGAACAGGATGATAATCGCGCTGTCCTGAATCATAACTGAAGACAAGGAGCCGCAACATGCGGATTTTATCGCGTCGCTCTTTGCTCTCGACCGCTGCTCCAATGTCAGTTTTTCTGCCGCTTCCAAATTTGTCCCTGCTTTTAAAATATTAAAATAATGATTTTACTCCGCCATCATCATTTTTCAATATTTTTTCCAATCATTCTAATCATTTTTCAATATTTTTCCGGTAAACAGGTAAAATAACCTCTCTTGATTTTTGCCTAGCCGTCAGATTTCTTGAACCATGGCTGTTATTCAGCCGTTTTGACTTGATTTTTGCCATCAATTCCGGACTCGAATATGACCGGATTGATGTAGTTCAACGGTAAGCCGGCGGTGGCGCCCTTGCGGGCCAGGTTGTTCCTGGCATACCCGAGGTTACCGGCGGTCAGTCCTTTTATCTGTCCGGAAAAAATGCAATCCCGCAAATTGACCATCCCGCCCGTACCGACGCTGAAAACGGAATCGATGAATTCACAGCCGGAAAAGGTAATCTCCGTCCGGGCAAGGGTAACGTTGCCGAACTGTTCGCAATCCTTGACGGTGACCTGACATGGGACCAGACTTTCGCTCCGTAAGTTCAGCCGGTACGGAGCATTGATCTTGATGTCTTCCACAATAATACGTTGCGGCGACCTCATGGGATGTGCAAAATCGAAATTTTTATCGGGAGCGAAGCTGAAAACGTTAACATCGCCGGAACTGGTGATTGAAAGGTTCTTCAAGAAAACCGTTCCTGAAAAATCACCCGTATCACCGCGGATAGAAAGAATCGTGTCGCAGTTGTAGATACGGCAGTTTTCCAGCGTTATTTCGCCGCCGTCGAAATTTAAAGCCCTGGAAGGCGTGAAAGACCACTTCGAGACATCGGCTTTCGGCGTACAATACCCCGGAACATAGGTACTTACCGCATTGATAACCGCGTTCCGAATCGTGTAATTTTTACCGTAGTGATCGTCAATGCGAGTATAGTGTCCGCCGTTAATCAGTATGTTTTTACTGTGTCGCCCGGCAATGGCATCCCGGCAGTTGACCGAAGTGGAATTATTGTAAACGATGCAGGCGACATTGCTGTGAAGAATATTGTAGCCGAGTCCGTTAAACGTGGCGCCGGAAACATGTGCTTCGTTGAAAACCACGCCCACGCAACGGCTGACAATGAGCAGCTCGCTGAGAAGCAGAAAGCGGTCCTTGCCGCTGACGCTGAGCCGGTTGAACGTAACGTTGCCGCGCGAACATAACAGCACGGCGCTGCCGCACACCAGACGATAAGTTTCATCCGGTTCGCCTGAATATACTTCTATCTGCAAGCCGTTGATAGTCACTGGCAACTGCGGCGGGATATAATTGACGGAATATTCGGATTTTACCCACAGGTCAATGGAATCTTTTGATCCGTTGGCATATTGAAAAGGAAACTTGCGTCCTTTTTCCGGCGACCATGGCCCAATAGCAACTTTGCCGAGGTACTGATTGACATACGTGGTTCCGGGACCGGAAACAAATGAGGCCTGGAACTGTTCGCCGTTGACCGTGCAGTATTCACCTTTGCTGTAAGTTTTTCGGGCATCCCATGCCGCGGCGTTCTTTGGTTTTTCGTAGGAAAAGCAGAATTCCGGGAAAACGTCTCCCTGTGGCGAAACCAGTTTGCAGACATCATTGCGGGTATAATACTGGTCGCCCTTGCCGCTATTGCGGGAGGAAAAGAAGTCCGTGGTATTGAAGATCAACGTGCCGCCCTCGACCGGATCAATGGTTTTGGCGGGATCTGATTTCAACGGAATTTTGGCATGGACGGGAATCTTGAATGAATCGGCTTTAATACCGTAAAAGAGTTTCTCATCCAACTGAACTTGAGCTTGATCGTTTTCGATGTGGATCATCGCGGATTCAGTCGGATAGAACCAGTCGACAAACATAAAATTTGAGAATACAGTTTTTTTCGGATCAATCCTGATTTTCCGGACCAGCACACCTGAACACTCGATATTGCATTTCACGATGATTGTTTTGCCGAACAGATAACGACCTTCCGGAATAAAAAGGGTTCTGCCCAGGGACCGGAACGCCAGGTCGGCAGCGTTCTGCAACGCGCTGCTGTCATCCGTATTGCCGTCGCCGCGCGCTCCGAACCACTGCGGGTAAACACGATGGTTCAAGGGTTTGCCGGAAACCGTTCCCGGCCCGTCGAATATTTCCACTGGCGGCGCATCGATTTCGCCATTGATTTCCAGATTGCAGCCGGGTTTTATTTTCAACACCGCGCCGGCGGCAAAACTCAGTTTCACACTAGGCGGCGCCACGATGGAACCGATCAGATATTTTCCCGCCGGGATACACAACTGCGATGATGATTCCGCCGCCTTCAACGCCTTGCAAAAGGCATCGCTGTCGTCGGCAACGGCGTCGCCGGCGGCATTGAACGATTTCAGGTCAGGCGCAACAGCCGAAGCGGCAAGCGTAATAAACAATACCATCGACAATACGGCTAATCTCTGGATAAAATTTGTCTTTCCCTGCATTTGTCCATCCTTTTGCGGTTAGATTTAGAAACTGATGGTTACTTTGTTTTGATTGTAGCCGATAGCCGCGCCCATGGTTTTAAATGTGCTTTTATCGGTGGGACTTACATGGCCGTCTGCATATAGCGTATTGACCAGGTTGTTGTGGCGGAAATGGAGATACCCCGGAATGGGGCTGGAGGTTAAAACAATCATGTAACTCTGACTGAGCCAAGTCTGATGCCAGGAATCGGCCAGCAGAAAAAATTGGGTCGGTTTGCACAAACGGTTAGTGGCGATAAAACGGGTGCCTGCGGCGGTAAAACAACTCGGAGCGAAAACCGCCGGATCGGGAATTCCGTCCGAAACGTTGGTCAGTGAGCCGTAAGTATAGCTGGAAGAAGAGTATTTGAACGGCACTTCGGTCGGGCAGACCGCCACTTGGCGGTTGATAAGATAGTTCGTTCCGGCCGGATAAGTAGCCGGGGTCTTATCGCCGCAGATATAATTGACCCATGAGCGGCTGCTGCCGGCAACATTGTAACTGGCGAGGGCGATAACATCCTTGTTGTCATGGGCGTACAGCAGAAACGCCATTCCGCACTGTTTCTGGTTATTGCAGCAGGTGATGCCGCGGGCGTATTCGCGGGCTTTATTGAGCGCCGGGAGCAGCATTGCCACCAAAATCGTGATGATCGCGACCACCACCAGGAGTTCAATGAGTGTAAAATTTGAATTCGAACCATAACTTTTTTTCATTTTCCCTCACATTTTTAATATTTATTTAAAGGCTGAACAACAACTGCGCATTGAGTCCGTTTATCTGCGCTTTTTCCCGTTCAGACAAATCGGCGCATTGCATTTTCAAGATGGCCGGCGAAATTTCCTTGAACGGTGCGCCGGACCCGAACAACAGATGATCGCTTCCCAGCGCTTTTGCCAGTTTCGCCAAGTCCTGCATATATGCGGAACGCAACCGGGATATCTCAATATAAAGATTAGGATACAGCGGTTTTCCGTTTTCGTCAATCAGTTTTGCGGAAATACGGTATTCGGTGAGGATGAATTTTGCCTGCGGCACTTTGCAACAGAGTTTGCCGAGTTCGTTTACATCAACAAATTTTTCAACATCCATCCAGTGTTTCTGCCGCTTGTCAACAATCATTTGCGGAATAAGAATTGGAATATTTAACTGAGCGGCGGCGGTGGCAATGCTAATTGCTTCAGCAGAAAATATCGGATAGTTGTGGTACTGAGGCAGCAGCCGGAGCCCCTTAAAGCCCAGCGTCCGGACGCAATATTCAAGATCCCGCTCCCAGACGGCATAGGCCGGGTTGAGCGTGGCAATGCCGGTAAAAAAGTCCCGGTGCGAGGCCAGTTCCTCGGCCAGTTCCAGATTGGCGCCCTGAGTATTTTTATAAAAAATCCCATTAATATTGGCGACGGCGGCCATTGTAATTTTATGTGACTCCAGCAGTTTCCGCAATGATGACGCATCATTGTCCGCCAGTTTGCGGAACGGCCAATGCCCGATAGCAGTGTTGACGTCGAAGAACATTTATACTTTCCTCATGGCTAAGATGTGTTGAAAATTGTCCCGGAAAAGTTTCCGGCATTCGCTTTCGCTGAGTCCGGCGTCGATGACTTTGCCCACGCCCTCTTCAAATATGCCGTCCGTGGCAAATAAGACATGATCGATGCCGAGCGCTTCAATCGTCTTGCTTACTATTCCGCGATCAATCACGCTGCCGCTGGTGTCAATATATACATTCGGCGGGCGTTTTTCCAGTATGCGCAAATTCCACTCCCAGTCGCCGCCGCCGCCGATATGTCCCTGGATCAGCGTTGTTTCCGGAAACATTTCCGCCGCTTTCAGAAAATGCATCGCATTACTCAGCAGCGGCTGGCTTTTTATAGTTTCCGCATCGGTGCATTTACCGGCATGCATCAATACCGGGACGCCAAGTTCGGCGGCCAGCGTCATCAGCGATTTCATGATCGGGTCGCAAATCAAATACTGATGATAAAGCTTGATGCCGGTCATTTTCTTTTTTACGATACAACGTTCCACTTCCCGCAATGCTTCGGTCTGATAACCGGGATTGACGAAACAGAACCCGAGAAAGCGGCGGTTCATGCGCATCCCTTCAACAACCGCATCGTTGGCCCGGATAAATTCATCAGGAGAAGGACAGGGCGCAGTTAACGGAATGGAAACACAGAGCTTATCAATGCCGAGCCGGTCTGCCGCCTGAAGTCGGCTTTCCGCATCAGCGCGGTCCAATTTCATTGTCGCATCCATGGACAAATGGTTATGGGCGTCGATCACAGCATATTTTTTTAGTTTATTCATTACAATTTCCACTTGCTAAAATCATGTTCAGGATGTATGCTCTACATGTGTATAGCACTAATTATAACGCACAGGTGAATATATGTCAAGCAAGATTGAGAAGAATTTTAAAAAAATAGAGGAGATAGCGGAGCATTTCGGCTTGTCCCGCTCCACGGTTTCTTACATCTTGAACGACAAATGGAAACAGCGCCGGATTAACGCAGCAACTGCCGAAAAGGTATGGGAGTATGTCCGGGCCATTGGTTTTAAACCTAACATGATGAGCCTGGCGCTGCGGGGACGCCCCATTAAGGAAATAGCCATCATCATTTCCGACGATCCCATGGAACATCACCGCGATGCCCTTTTTACACTGATCCGTAATCTGAAAATCGCGAAAAAAAGCTATCTGGTGTTGCCTGCTGATGATGCTGATCTGGTGGAGAACATTCAGTTTCTTAAGATGTCCCGGGTGACCCGATTAATCATTTTTAGATTCAACGGCATACAGCATCTTTTGGAAAGCCTGCCCGATACTTCCGTGGAAGACTATCTGGTTTACGACTTTGCCGCGGAACGGCAGGAAACCATGAACACCGACTTTGCGGAAAAGAGCATATTCGTCGGTTTTGACCGGCGTAAAGCCAAAACCATGGTCTTCGATTATGTCCTTCAATGCGGCTATAAACAGATAATTCTTCCGCTCGGCTTTTTCGGACAAATGTCCTCACTTCCTTGTTTATCTGGTTTAAACGTTTCATATTATGATCCAGGAGAAGTATCTGATCTCTGGAAAGCCGGTGAAAACGTCGCCGCCCAACTAATCAAATTAGTTAAAGGCCAAACCCCGCGGGCGGTAGTCATGAATGATGACAAGATGACGATGGCGGCAATCAAGCATGTTCAGGATCGCGGCATAAGAGTACCGGAGCAACTGGCCTTCATTTCCTGGGACGGCTTGCCGGAAACCAAATACTTATCGCTGCCGATATCAACATTATGTGTGCCTCATCAGCAGATGATGGAAATTACCATGCAATGGGTCAGCGGTAAACTGCCCGCAAATCATGCTCGTATTGTAGTTGAACCTGAAATCCGTATCGGCGCGACATTGCCGCCATTGAATCGCCCGGATTCGATCAAAAAATAGAAAATGCGTTTCTTCTGGAAGTGGTATAAGAAAATCATACTTGCATTTTTTATGAACGTAATGCATATTTTATTCTATGGGGAATATAAATATGCGTTTATTAAAAATTTTTCTTGCGGTTGGCGCTTTGGGCTGGGGAATATGCATTTTCGGAATATTTCTCCCCTGGAAACTTGTCGTTGAATATCTTCAGGGACTCGGCGCCGGGAACATCGGATCAGACCCGATGTTGAACTATTGGTTCCGGATGGCTTGCGGCGGATTCTTTGCAATTGGCTCCATGTTTGCGTTTTCGGCTTACAATCCTGAAAAATACAGGGAACTCATTCCCTTGTTAGGCTGGTTGAGTATTATTGAGGGTATTATTCTTGGGGTTCACGGCTTGCGGCTTGGCTTGCCGCCATTCCCATTCTATTGCGATACTGGATTTTGCTTATTTGTCGGGACAGGAATTGTTGTTCTTCATCGAAAAATCCGTCTTGATTGATGATAGATTATATGGAATTCCATATTATATTAAAGATACCGGAGGCGAAAAATGAAGAAAAATGTTAAAACTTTAATTGCATCGGCAATAGTGAGTTCATTATTTTTTTCAGCGTGGGCTGTATCTCAAACCAATCCGGATGATAAGATCAACGCTGATACCTATCGGATGTTGCGGAAAGTAAAAGTTGGAGGCAGCCTTAATCAGGCTCTTCTAAGAGAATGTGTAATGGCATATTCAGAACTGACCGGCATCAAAATGGTTTTAACAAAAGAAGTGAACAGTTTACCTGACATTGCGGTGAATGTTGACGATGACTCCGGGGTAAAGAAACCAATGGTCGAAATCCTGGATTCAATAATCTCAGTTGTCAATGATAAATATAAGCTGAATCTGGAATGGACCGTAATAGACGGCATTGTGGTTATAAAGAAAATTAACGGAAGCATCGAACTGTCGGATAACTCAGATTCCGTCGACTGATCCGTCATTCTATTCTGCCCTGACTGCAAATTATCTATCAATAAAAAGCAAAAAAAGTTACTTTGTAAAGTTGCTTTACAAAGTATGAGGGCTATATTAATTAGATGTACAAAGCCAACGATGGCACAAATAGGCTGTAAACCACAAACAATGTTAAAAGTATAGTAAGGAAATCGTTATGAGTAAAAAAGCGGACATCGGTCTGGTCGGTCTCGCGGTAATGGGCGAGAATCTGGTGCTCAACATGGAAAGCAAAGGCTTCACCGTTGCGGTATTCAACCGTACTGTGGAAAAGGTTGACAGCTTTCTCGGCGGACGCGGCAAAGGCAAAAATTTTATCGGCTGCAAAACCATTGAAGAACTGGTTGCCAACCTTGAACGTCCGCGCAAGATTATGCTGATGGTCAAAGCCGGCAAACCGGTTGACGACTTCATCGAACTGATTGCTCCGCACCTCGAAGCCGGCGATATCCTGATTGACGGCGGCAACAGCCATTTCCCGGATACCATCCGCCGCACTAAAGCCCTGGAAGAAAAAGGCCTGCTCTACATCGGCACCGGCGTTTCCGGCGGCGAAGAAGGCGCGCTGCTCGGCCCGTCCATCATGCCTGGCGGTTCAGCCAAGGCATGGCCGGCGGTTAAACCGATTTTCCAGGCGATCTCAGCCAAGGTTGCCGACGGCAGCCCCTGTTGCGAATGGGTCGGCGACAACGGCGCCGGACATTATGTCAAAATGGTGCATAACGGCATCGAATACGGCGACATGGAAATGATCTGCGAAGCCTATAACCTGATGAAAAACATTCTCGGCATGAGCGCCAAAGAAATGCAGGCGGTATTTACTGAATGGAACAAGGGCGAACTCGACAGCTATCTGATAGAAATTACCAAGGACATCTTAAATGTAATAGATCCCGAAACCGGCAAACCGGTCGTGGACGTCATCCTTGACACCGCCGGCCAGAAGGGTACCGGCAAGTGGACCAGCGTCAGCGCGCTTGACTTGGGCGCCCCTGCCCCGACAATCGCGGAAGCCGTTTTCGCCCGCTGCCTGTCCGCCATTAAAGAAGAGCGCGTAAACGCCAGCAAAGTGCTGCCCGCGCCGGCAGTTTCATTCAAAGGCGACAAGAAAGCGTTCATCGAAGATATCCGCCAGGCGCTCTATGCGTCCAAAATTTGTTCTTATGCCCAGGGCTACCAGATGATGAAACTGGCCGCAACGGAATTCAAATGGAACCTCAACTACGGTCAGATCGCGCTGATGTGGCGCGGCGGCTGCATTATCCGCGCCCGCTTCCTCGGCGACATCAAAGCGGCGTTTGACAAGAACCCGAATCTGACCAATCTGCTGCTGGATGATTTCTTCACTAAAATCATTGCAAGATGCCAGGGGTCATGGCGCAAAGTGGTCGCCGAAGCGGCGCTTAACGGCGTACCGGTTCCGGCATTCTCCAGTGCGCTGTCCTACTATGATTCATACCGTTCAGCGGTGCTTCCGGCCAATCTGCTTCAGGCCCAGCGCGACTACTTCGGCGCGCATACCTACGAACGCGTTGACCGTCCGCGCGGCCAGGTTTTCCACACCGCCTGGACTGAACACAGCGGCACCACCACGTCTTCAACCTATAATGCATAAGCGACTATTTTAAGAAATAAGCTTGCATTTTTGAAGATAAACGGCTAATTTCAATACCCTGTCCGAACCTCTCGCGACAGGGTATTTTCATTATAAATCATAATTAAGGATTCAATAAAATGAAGCTTATATTTAAGCTTTTGTTATGCTTTTCAGCCGTTACCGGCGTCATATTGCTGACCGGGTGCGGCATCTTCGGCGGCGGCCCCGAGGAATACCCTGCCGATATCAGCATTTTCAAGCTCCAGGAAAGAATGCAGCGGGCAACCGACCCGGACCGCAAGTTTGCGGATGCGAACACTTACGTCCAGAAGCAGATGCTGGAAGTGAAGAAAACCTTCGGCGATCCGGTTCAATCCATCGTTGAAATAAAATTCAAACGTCCGGATATGTTCAAAATGACTATCCTGAGAGACAATCAGCAAGTGAATTCCGTGATTTTCAACGGCAAACAGGCATGGTCTATTAATTACTCCAGAAAAACGGTCACCCCCATTGAAGGCCTCCAGTTTGAAACTTTCAAGTTCATCTTTGCCATGGGCCGTCCCGGCGTTTCCTACACGCAGATTTTCAAGAATGTCAAGCTTTCCCAGGTCAGGCTTGATGAACTTGAATATTATAAGATGGTATGTACGCCGAATGTCAGCGGACTGGAACCTTACATTATTTATGTCGGCAAAAATAATTTCCTGCCTAAAAAGCTGGAAACCGTTGAACAAATCAATGGCGAAAATGCAAAGTACACCGCCGTCATGGACAGTTACGCCATGTATGAAGGGGTGATGATCGCCAAAGAATCCACCACTATCCTCAACGGACTCAAGCAAAATTATAAAGTGATTTACTATAAACTGAATGCCCCGATAGATGATTCTGAATTTACTCCGCCGCAATTTAATTGATAACCGGCGGCAAGGAGAAGCCGATGGAAATAAAAATCATTCAGGGCGACATCACCAGACAAAGCGTCGATGTCATCGTTAACGCCGCCAATTGTTCGCTGCTCGGCGGCGGCGGGGTGGACGGCGCTATTCATCGCGCAGCCGGTCCCGGTCTGGTGGAAGAATGCCGCAAATTCGGCGGCTGCCGCACCGGCGAGGCCGTAATTACCGGGGCATATAATCTGCCTTGCAAATATGTCATCCATACCCCGGGCCCGGTCTGGAGCAGCGGTAAAAACAATGAAGAGCAACTGCTGAAAAACTGTTATCTGAACAGCTTGCGTTTAGCTGCGGAGAAAAAGCTTCCCATCATCGCGTTCCCCTGCATCAGCACCGGGGTCTACGGCTTCCCGGCACAGCGTGCCGCTGAAATCGCATTCGAAACAGTCCGTGACTGGCAGGAAGAATTTCCGAAAACTACTATTTTCGTCACTTTCGGCGACAAGTCCGACAATTTGTACCGTACGCTTGCTCGTTCACTCAATCAATAATCCCGGATCTGGAGAAAACATGGCTGACCAGGAACGCGCACAAACAGAAAAAACTGCCTTTATCGGCGTTATCACCTGCGCGTTCGGACTTATCCTGAACATCATTTCCGTAATCTTTGCCAACTCCACCGTTCTGGTGGCCGATTTATTCAATTCATCAATGGAGTTCAGCGCAATTACCATGGCCTGGCTTACCTTGCGCCGCCTGCGGAGCGACAGCCGTGCCGTATTCAATTACGGCTTGGGCAAAATTGAAAACCTGACAAGCTTCATTACCGGATTCTTTATTTTGGCAAGCGTGCTGATTATGACATTTTTAATCATTAACCGTCTTCTTCATCCAGTCCATTTAAAAGGGTTCGGCATCTGGCTGGGAATTGTCTGCACCTTTATTTTTGCCATTGTCAACTGTCGGCTCTGGTGGCGAACCCGGCATCATAACCGTCACGCGCCGTCACCGGTAGTTGAGGCGCAACTCCGCCTGTTTGCAGTAAAAACGCTGGCCAATACCTGCATGTTTTTCAACTTTGTAATAAGCATGGCCGTGTCCCAATCCTGGGCGATGTATCTTGACCCCTTGACTTCATGCATCACGCTTGCCTTTATGATCAGTTGCGGCTGGCATCTGCTTCGCCATTCCGTTCATGATTTATTAGACCGCTCGCTTGAAGAACCGCTGCAAATGTTGATTACCCAACAGTTGGCCAGTTACTTTAGCTCCTACAATTCATTGGACGGCGTCCGCTCCCGCTATTCCGGACGGCAGATTTTCATTGAAATATTTCTGGGCTTTGACGCCGGAAAATCATTAGGCGAAATACAGACGGTCATGGACGGCATCAAGCAGCATCTGGAAGAAGCAATTCCATACGCCGAAGTCACCATTATACCACGCGCCCGGTAAATGCAGCGGCGATGAAACATCTTCCTCATTCATCCGTTGCGGATGAATGAGGAATACCCGGCGACTTTCTGTCACTTTTCCTTAACTTCATCTTGCACATGAATGCTGCTCTTTCCGGTCGCAAGAATATTCTCCGGATCAAGACGCCCATAGAGCTTTATCAGACTGCCTACAAGTCCCGTCCAGCCGGTCTGATGGCTGGCTCCAAGTCCGGCGCCGTTGTCGCCATGAAAATATTCATAAAACAGAATGTTGTCGCGCCAGTACCGGTCGTTCTGGAACACTTCATTCCCGCCGAACACAGGTCTTTTCCCGTCCTTGTTGCGCAGAAAAATTCCGGCAAGGCGGCTGGAGATTTCCTTGCTTACTTCAAACAAGGTCATGAACTTCCCGGAACCTGTGGGGCATTCGACCTTAAACGAATCCCCGTAAAACATATAATACTGCACAAGCGCGCGAATGATCAGTACATTGACCGGCATCCAGACCGGCCCGCGCCAGTTGGAGTTGCCCCCGAACATGCCGCTATTGGATTCTCCCGGCAAATATTCCACGCGGAATTCCTGTCCGCCGACATTCATAATATAAGGATTCTTTTCATGATATTTTGAAAGCGCCCGGATGCCGTACGGTCCCAGAAATTCATTTTCATCCAGCATTCTCGAGAGTACCCGGCGAATCTTGTCGGGATTCAGAAGACCAAGTATCCCTCTTTCCGAATGTCCCAAATGACCAGGCCCCGTCGGATGAATGTAATCCAGCAGTTCCGGCATTTTGCATACAAGATTCAATGCTATCTTGTATGCCTCAGGATTCCGTTCCCGCTGGTATTTTTCTATGACTGCAACAGCGCAAAATGGAAGCAGTCCGACCATGGAGCGGACTTTCATCCGTTTTGATTCTCCGTTCGGCAACCTGAGCAGATCATAATAGAATCCATCCTCTTCGTCCCAGAGGCTGTCGTGTCCTTTACGGTTGATGCCGGCCGCGATCCAGGCGAAATGCTCTAAGAACTTCACTATGAAATCTTCGTATGACTTGTCCACACTTGCAAGTTCTGAAGCAAGATCAAACATATTTATGCAGAAAAGTGACATCCAGGCGGTTCCGTCCGCCTGCTCGATGTATCCGCCCGTCGGGAGCGGAGAGCTGCGGTCGAAGACTCCGATGTTGTCAAGCCCCAGAAACCCGCCTTCAAAGACATTCTTGCCGAAACGGTCCTTCCGGTTGACCCACCAGGTAAAGTTAAGAAGCAACTTTGTAAAACTTCGCTTCAGAAACTCAATATCCCCTTTGCCGGTTCTTTGCTTCTCCTGGTTGTACAGGTACAGGACGGCCCAGGAGTGCACTGGCGGATTAACATCGCTGAAATTCCACTCGTATGCCGGCAACTGCCCGTTCGGATGCATATAGTTCTCTCTCAGCATCATGTCCATCTGCTGCTTGGCAAAAGCGGGATCTATATCTCCAAACGCAATCGCGTGGAACGCCAGATCCCAGGCCGCGTACCAGGGATATTCCCATTTGTCCGGCATGGAAATTACATCGTCGTTCGACATGTGGAACCATTCTTTGTTCCGCCAGGCTTTTCCTTTCTGGGACAAGGGGTCTATATCATGCTCCTTGAGCCATTTTACACCGTCGAAACAATAGTACTGCTTCGACCACAGCATGCCGGCGAACGCCTGACGCATCACCAGCGCTTCGTCCGCCGTGAGTTTCGAAGGCGTCATATTCTTATAGAACTCATCGGCCTCCTTAATCCTCATACTGAAGATTTCATCGAATTTTGTGCCAAACGGAGATTCGCTGTCTTCAACCTTGCTCTTTTGGGATTTTTCCGGAGCAACATCGTTCAGTCTCAGACAGACCGTCTTGCTTTTACCCGCTTCTATACTCAGTTTGAAGCAGGCGCACGCTTTCGTGCCTGTCTTCGCCGGGTTCACCGCACCAAGGCTTTCCTGGACAATGTAGTTATTTATCCCGTCCTTTACATATGGTGTCCTGTTCGGCATGCCGAACAGCCGCGCCGTATTCGTTTCGTTCTCGGTAAACAACATTTCATCGGGCCCGTTGCAGTAGAGATAGCGTGTTCCCAAATCCTGGTGTACAGCCTCAACAACATTCTCGCCCATCTGCCGGAGTACAGGTTTCTCCGCTCCCGTAGCCCATGACCAGGAGTTCCGGAACCAGAGCGTGGGAAGAATGTCTAATGACGCATCCTCCGGGCCGCGATTGAATGCGGTTATCCTTATCAGGATATCCTCGGCAGACGCTTTCGCATATTCGACAAAGACATCAAAATATCTGCTCTCGTTGAAAATTCCCGTTTCCATCAACTCATATTCCCACTCGTTACGGCTGCGGCTCTTGCCGCCATTAACAAGCTGATCGTAAGGATAAGCGCTATGCGGATACTTGTATAGATACTTCATATAGGAATGGGTAGGGGTGCTGTCCAGATAGAAATAGTACTCTTTTACATCCTCGCCATGATTCCCTTCGGTATTATCGAAGCCGAACGCGCGCTCTTTGATGATCGGATCATTGCCGTTCCACAACGCCAGACAGAAACAGAGCTTCTGCTTGTCGTCCGAAATGCCTGCAAGTCCGTCTTCTCCCCAGCGATATGCCCGCGAACGAGCCTGATCATGCGTAAAGTAAACCCAGGAATTGCCGTTGTCGCTGTAGTCCTCGCGAACCGTACCCCACTGCCTCTCGCTTAGGTATGGCCCCCATTTCTTCCACGACGCCTTTTTTTCGCGATCTTCAATAAGACGGATTTGTTCAGCATTGGTTTCCATAGCTTCCCCCTCCCCGTTCTGATAGAATTTGCAATTTCTGCTTGAATGATTAATATTAACATTGATATCAAAAATTTTCAAACTGAAAATGAATAATTATGAAATCATGGCCGAAATATCCTGTCATCTATGAAATCAATACTTGCATCTGGCTGCACGAACTCAGCCGGAAACATCAGAGACTGATCACGCTTGGAACTATTCCAGCCGCGGAGTGGGATTGCCTTGGCTCGCTGGGTATTGATGCAGTCTGGTTTATGGGCGTATGGGAGCGAAGCCCGGCAGGGAAAAAAATAGCGATCGGCAACAGCAAGCTCATGTCAGAGTTTAAAACCGTTCTGCCCGACTTCAGCGGGAATGCTCTTGCCGGCTCGGCATACTGCGTCAAAAACTACGTTGTTGACAGGAAAATCGGCGGGCCGGAAGAGCTTGCCTGTGCAAGGGAAATGCTCACCCGGCGCGGCATCCGCCTGATTCTTGATTTTGTACCCAACCATGTCGCGCCCGACCATCAATGGGTGACGAGTCATCCGGAATATTTCATTCGCGGGTCGGAAGAGGATATTAAGAGAGATCCTTCATCTTTTATGAAGCTTGGAAATAATATCATCGCATTGGGACGTGATCCGTATTTCCCGGCATGGCCGGACGTACTCCAGCTTAATGCATTCAGCAGCGGACTGAGAAAGGCAGTGATGGAGACGATGTCTGAAATAGCGGAACAGTGCGATGGAGTCCGCTGCGACATGGCAATGCTGATGATGAACAGGATATTCGGGATGACCTGGAATGCACTGGCGGAAGAAAAGCCTTCCGATGACTACTGGACAACTCTCATTACAGGCATTAAAAATAAATTTCCCGGCTTCCTTTTCATCGCCGAAGCATACTGGAATCTTGAATGGGAACTCCAGCAGCAGGGGTTTGACTTCTGCTATGATAAGTCTCTATATGACCGGCTGGAGCGCGATGACGCGGAAAATATACGGCTCCATCTTCTCGCTGACATAAAATATCAGGACAGGCTGATCCGTTTCATTGAAAATCATGACGAGCCTCGCGCAGCAAGTTCATTCTCCCTTGAAAAAGAAAAAATGGCGGCAGTCATCATCTCAACGCTGCCCGGCGCCCGGCTTTTCCATGAAGGACAGTTGGAGGGACTCAAAACAAGAATTCCTGTTTTCCTCAACAGACGGCCTGACGAGAACATTGACAAACTCTCCGGCCTGCAATCCTTTTACTTTAAGCTTCTTGCCGAAATTGACAATGATGTTTTCCGGAACGGAATATGGCAGCTTTGTGAAGTTCACGGCTGGCCTGAAAACGGCAGTTGCAGAAATCTGTTAGCCTGGATATGGCAAAAGGGTGAAAACCGCTATCTGATCATCATCAACTTCAGCAGCGCTGCTTCGCAGGGAATGGTAAAAGTTCCCTGGAATGATCTTTGCGGAAGAACGCTGCGCTTGAATGACGTTTTTACCGGCATCGCCTATGAACGCATTGGAAATGAAATGGCAAATAATGGTCTTTATGCGGATATCAAGCCGTGGAACTGTCATTTCTTCAGAGTAAAGATGGACTGACATCCGACAATGCCAACCACATTTCTTATACATAAAGAGATTCTGAAACGAAAATTACTTGACATAAGCAAACAAATGTTTTATAATAATGTTTGAAACACTTGTTTTAAATTAGCGGAGAAATTGGCTATGGACCGTAAAGATAAAATACTCCATGCGGCGATAGACGAATTTACGGACAAAGGCTATCACCGCGCCACAGTCAGGGATATCTGCAACAAAGCCAAAGCCAATCTGGCGGCAATAAATTATTATTTCGGCGGCAAGGAAGCGCTGTACCGCGAAATAATCGAGTCTGTGTTTAACATTCCCGATCCGTTTGATCTGGTTGTAAAGGACCGGACGTATGAAATGAAACCCGAGGAATATCTGCTGCACTGGATTGAATCATTCCTGAAATGCACCTCTTCCGAAAATCCTTTGTACAAATATCGTTACAAGATCATCATCCACGAAATGGTTTCTCCGTCGCCGCTGCTTCCGGAAATCATGGAACACAAAATGCTCCCCCGGCTTGCCAAACTTAAAGAAATTGTGAAAAAACTGAAAGGCAGCCAGACCCCGGATGACGAAATCAACGCATTATGCATGTTAACCATCGGGCAATGCATTTATTTTTTTAACAAGCCGATGGTGGAAGGATTTACCGGGCAAAAAGATTTTGTCGATAAAAACATCAAATTAATCGCCGGAAAGATCATTAAAACGCTTACAAGTTGAGAATCATACATGAAACGTACTTTTAAAATCGCACAACTTTGGACAACTGAACTGCTGCTTGCCGGAGTCGCTGTCGCAGTTATGCTGACGGTCACCGGCTGCAGTCGCCCGCCGGAAGGCTTTCAGGGATATGTCGAAGCGGATATGGTTTACATTTCACCGGTGCTTGGCGGCAGGCTGGAGAAAATATACATTAACCGTGGCGATTTCGTGAAGAAAGGCGCTAAGCTCTTCGATCTGGACAGTATCGAATATGCGGCGGCCGTTGCCGAAGCCGAAGCGAATCTGCGAAAAGTCAAATCCGATTTGAATGATCTGCTAAAAGGAGCCAGGCCGGAGGAGATCGAAGCAATGAAAGATAGAATTTCAAAACTCGAGGCAATCTGCAAGCTGGCCAAAATTGTTCATGACAGAAACATTTTACTTTTTGAAAAGAACATTATTGCCACCAAGGATTATGATACGTCCATGTGGCTTCAGATACAGAACCAGTGGGATCTCGCCGAGTCAAAACATAATCTGATCATAGCGCAGCTTCCCGCCCGCCAAGACCGGGTAATATCAGCTCAAGAAGCGATAAAAGCTGCCGAAAACACGCTTGCCGGAGCAAAATGGCGGCTGGAACAGCGTTTCGTCAGTGCGAATCAGGACGCTTTTGTATTTGATACCGTCATGCACAATGGAGAATATGCAGCAGCCGGAACTACTGTCATAATGCTGATTCCGCCGGAAAATATGAAAGTAAGATTTTTCGTGCCTTATCCCGATATGCAGAAAATCCATCCCGGCGATAAAATTGAATTCTATCCGGACGGCAGTGTGGAAAGATATCAGGCAAAGGTCGCCAATATTTGCTTAAAGCCGGAATATACCCCGCCTGTGATTTACAGTCGGGACAGCAACTCAAAACTGGTATTCATGATTGAAGCGGATGTTGATCCGCAATGCGCCTTTAAAGTAAATGCCGGAATGCCGGTGACCGTAAAACTGTTAAATGCCGGGAAAAATGAACTCTGAACCCACAGCCGGAACCGTGAAAACTGATTTTGCCATCGACGTTTCCAATGTAACTAAAAGTTTCAGCGGAAAAGTCGTTGTCAACAGCCTCTCCATGCAGGTTAAAAAAGGCGAAATATATGGTTTCCTGGGGCCCAACGGCAGCGGCAAAACCACGTTCATCCGGATACTCTGCGGCCTGCTGACGCCGGATTCCGCCTCCGGTACCTGCCTGGGCCTGGACATTCTTAAAGAACAAGATGCCATCAAACGACGGGTTGGTTACATGACCCAGAGATTCAGCTTGTACGAAGAACTTACCGTTACGGAAAACATCGAACTTATCGCCAGGCTGTACAATGTTCCGGAACGAAAAAAAGCGGTGAGAGAGATTATCGAAACAACCGGCTTCGGCGGACGCGAAAAGCAGTTGGCAGGCACTCTCTCCGGCGGCTGGAAACAGCGGCTGTCGCTGGCGGCCTGCCTGGTGCATAAGCCGGAATTGCTGCTGCTGGACGAACCAACTGCCGGAGTTGACCCCAAAGCCCGGCGCGACTTCTGGGAGGAAATACATAATTTTGCGAATGCCGGAATTACCACTTTGGTTTCAACTCATTACATGGATGAGGCGGAACGCTGCCACCGTCTCGCCTACATCGCTTATGGTGACTTGCTGGCTAAAGGAACAATCCAGGAGGTTGTTGATGGTTCCGGCCTGTCAACCTGGATCGTGACCGGCGGCAATCTCGGCGCGCTTTCCGTCGAACTGAGGAAATCCGGGACCATCGAACAAATCGTGGTATTCGGCGACTCGCTGCATCTGACCGGTTCCGATCCGGAACAGTTGGAGAAAGCGATCGAACCTTACCGCAGCCGTCCTGATTATTACTGGAAGCGTTCCAGATCAGGCATTGAAGACGTGTTTATTTATCTTACTGAAAAGAAAGCCAGGGACAATTACTGATGAAAATATTCACAGGCTTTTCATTCAAACGTTTCGCGGCGGTAGTGATTAAGGAATTTATCCAGATGCGCCGCGACCGGATGACTTTTGCCATGATGATCGGAATTCCGGTCATCCAACTGGTAATTTTCGGTTATGTCATCAATAGCAATCCCAAATTTCTGCCGACCGCCATTGTCTGTGCCGATCACAGCCCGTTTTCCCGATCCATCATTTCGGCCATGCGAACCAGCGAATATTTCAGCATCGCACAAGAGGTTGACTCTGAACAGCAGGCGGCGGATATGCTGCGAAGGTCGGAAGTCCAGTTTGTGCTTTCTTTTCCGGAAAATTTCTCAAGGGAACTGGTCAAAGGCCAGCGCCCCCAACTGCTGCTTGAACTGGATGCCGCCGACCCCGCCACTGTAGCCTATGCGGTCGCCGCGGTTGAAGGCCTGGTCGACAGCGCGCTGCAAAAAGATTTCAAAGGAGCGCTGCGCCGTCCGCCTGACAGCCTGGTGGACATCCGCATCCACCGCTGTTTCAATCCGGAAATAAAAACCCAAATCAACATTGTCCCCGGCTTGCTGGGAGTTATTCTGACCATGACTATGGTTTTTATCACTTCGCTGGCTGTAACCCGGGAAAAAGAGCGCGGCACCATGGAAACCCTGCTGTCAACACCGGTCAAACCGCTGGAGGTGATGACCGGCAAAATCGTCCCTTATATCCTGGTCGGATATATTCAAATTACGCTGGTGCTGGGACTTGCGGAGACATTATTTGATATCGACATCAACGGCTCAATTCTGCTGCTTTATCTGACTGCTTTTTTCTTTATCACGGCCAATCTGGCAGTCGGTGTGACCATTTCGACGCTGGCGAAAAACCAGCTCCAGGCGGTGCAGATGTCGGTCTTTTTCTTTCTGCCGTCACTCCTGCTTTCCGGCTTCATGTTTCCGTTTCGCGGCATGCCGGAATGGGCGCAATGGATAGGGAATGTTCTTCCCTTGACCCATTTCCTGGTTATTGTCCGCGGCATCATATTGCGGGGAGCGGATTTCATGGATTTCGCCGGACACTTCCTGGCACTGAGCATCTTTCTGGTGGCGGTCATCATCATCGGTCTGCTCAGATATCGCAAAACTCTGGATTAAACCCATTGGATTTAAAAAATGAATTCTTTGCTTTTGTTCATCCTATTTGATCCAGCCCTCTTCTTTGAATCTGTTCCGGAGTTGGTTCGCGATTTCTTTGGCGGTCGATTTGGCCAGTCCCTCAACTTTGCTGTTGCCGCTGATCTCCCCGTAACCTTTTACTACTCCGCCAACGATGAGTCCGGCCGGATTGGCGTTGGCAATCATGCTGACAGCTCCCACCGTCCCGCCGGGTGATTTACTGCCTACTGACTTTATTTTGCCGGAACCAAGTTTGCGCAAGCCTTTGGCGGTCATCTGATAGCCTTCGACAACTGTATCCAATTCGGAGGCGCCGTAGCCAAATCCTACGACGACGCGCTTGGCGGCGTCACCCTGGGATACTGACACGAGATATCCACGAAGGACAATGTCATTGATCTGCGGTTTAGTTTGCGGCAAAGCCTTCTCGGCAGTAAGTCCCATGTCGCAAATCTGCTGGACCAATTGTGACGCTATGCTTGCGCCCAGTTGACGACCGGTTTTGACTTCCTCGGGAGTCGGGGTGGCGGGTTTCCCGGCAGTCTGGCCGGCGAGAGCGGAATACTTCGGCACCTCCGCGGGATTGGCAACGAAGTCATATATCAGAATCTTCGCCGGACGCGGGAGCTTTTCGGTCACGAGTCTCTCGCGGCTGACAACCTCGGTTGAAGCGCAGCCTGCGGCCAGGATTAAAGAGATCAGACAAGCTGCTATCGCTGGCAGTTTTTTTCGAAATGACGAGGCCGTGTCGAGTGTAGCCACATTGTCCAATGTATTATGACCGGTTAGATCGTTCATGGTTGATTCTCCTTTTTGTTGTGAGTATATTTTTAATGACGGTTAAATCATTTTTATCTACCATAAAACTGATAATATATTTGGCCCCCCGCATAAACAATGGCAATTCTCATTTTTGAATATATAAATATAATAACTCTGCCGCTAAAATATTACAACATGAAAATTCAAAAAAACAAGGCAAGCTTAAACAGAACTATGTTCCGGGTTAAATCACACTTCCGGCGGATAAGCATTTGTGGGGAAAAAATATATTGCCAAAATTTGGCATGTTTCAAAAGCCCAGTTGACATATTTCATGTCACTGGGCCTGAAATGACATCTATTTCTTCTCTGTTTTCTTCCTGAATGAACCTGACACTTTCACGCGCGTGAGGACGAAGCAATTCC
>CAIKZE010000250.1 GCA_903831825.1 uncultured Lentisphaeria bacterium
CTTTCATTTTAAGCTCCAATATCGTAAATTAATAGATTTATAAATCTATCGGAATATACACAAAAAAATATAAAAAACAAGTATTTAATAATAAAAATAGTGAAAAAATAAAAAAGTTAAGCCATCAGATTTAACACCCCAAGTCAGACCTTTACCAACGAAGACGGCGAACTGGAAAAAGACGATTTGACCTATAACCGTCAGGACTTCTGGGCGACCACCAGCAACAAGCAGTTAAACTTCGTGCAGCATATCCGCAGCATGTTGAAAACCACCGGACTGGCGGCGGTAGTGGTTCCCGATAATGTGTTGTTTGAAGGCGGCGCCGGTGAAACCGTGCGCAAAAAATTACTGGAAACCACCGATTTGCATACCATCCTGCGCCTGCCGACCGGCATTTTCTATGCTCAGGGCGTAAAAGCCAATGTCATTTTCTTTGACAACAAACCGGCCAGCAAAGATCCCTGGACCAAAGAAGTATGGGTATATGACTACCGGACCAACATTCATCACACCTTGAAGAAAAATCCGTTAAAACTGGATGACCTGAAAGATTTCATTGCGTGTTACAATCCGTCCAACCGGAACAAGCGCAAAGAGACGTTCAACGCAGCGGACAATCCCGAAGGCCGCTGGAGAAAGTTCACTTACGAAGAAATCATAGCGCGCGATAAAACCAGTCTGGACATTACCTGGCTGAAAGACAAAAGCCTGACCGATCTGGACAACTTGCCCGATCCGGACATATTGGCCAATGACATTATAGAAAACCTGGAAGCCGGGATAGAGAGCTTCAAGGAAATAATGTTGTCCATCAACAGCAAATAGTTCGCGCAAAATAATAAAAATCCCATAAAACTTTCCGCCGCCGGAACGCAGGCAGGCTTTCCGTCCTGTCCATCCCTGTTTTATTTCTTCACAAAACTTGATTTAACATCCTTACTTTAAATCCTTTGCACATTGTTAAGTTGACAAATATTCTATATATGTAGACTTTGATTTAAATTTTAAAATGGGGAACTATGGATTAATTGAAAATTGAAGACCAGGAAAAACGGATTTACCACAGAGACACAGAGGCACAGAAAATACAGGGGACGATTTACCATGAAGGACGTGAAGAAATTGAAGGTTAAAAAATCTATCTTCATTACCTTCATTACCTTCATTACCTTCATTACCTTCATTACCTTCATGGTGAAGCGTATTTCTGTTTTCTGTGGTTAAAAACAGTTCTGCTCAACGGTTGTCTAAAGTCTCGGAGTCGGGTGTCAGATTTGGAGGGTTGACCTCCGTGGCAACCTATTCCGATCCCAGTTGCGACAGAGCGCAACCCTCCATTGCGGAACATGGTTCCGCTTAACGGCTATTTAATGTCTCAGAGTGTTAATGGTCGAAATAAGAAAAAAGGAATGGGCTGTGGATTTAAAAGGTAAAAAACTCTGTGTCTCTGTGCCTCTGTGGTTAAAATTGAAAACAGTTGTGTTCAACGGCCCTCCAAAGTCTCGGAGTCGGGCGGTTGCCCGCCCGTTGCATCCGGGTTTGGTAGCCGCATGGGCGAAACAGTCTATGCACAACAGTACTCCAAAGTCTCGGAGTCGGGCGGTTGCCCGTCTGGTTATGCTGGCCGCATGGGCGAGTCTCCGCTCAACGGGACTCCAAAGTCTCGGAGTCGCCGGACGGCGATGGGAAGACCGGGAGGACTGAGAATACTGGGAATCCTGGGGTTATCGCCGGAAAATCCGCTGAGACTTCCGCTCAACGGGACTCCAAAGTCTCGGAAATGTAAAGAACGTGAATAGTGAATGGTAACTGGTGAATGGTAAAAATAGGGGAAAAGCGGTTATACTGGAGATGTCTCTAAGCCTCGGAAATGTTCCGTATGGTCCGGAATGAACCCGATTAGAAATAAGGATTTCTCTGTGCCTCTGTGTCTTTGTGGTTAAAAATGGTTTCGGTCGCCGCCCGCCGTTGTGACATAGAGCCATTATTTATGGCAAGAAAGCTGTTTTTTAAACTGAAATAATGTAAAACTGTGATATATTGGTTAAATCATACATTTTAAAATTGACTTGACTAATGTTTGATATTTTATTAAATTGTTTATAATTATTTTTAGAAGTAAAGCAATATTAGCAATAAGCAAGTATCGGGGGGACGCCATGTACAAGGAACTGCATGATAAGTTGTCAAAGTACGGTCAGCAGCATCTGCTGCAATTCTGGAAAGAACTGGATTCAGCCCGTCAGGAAAACCTGGCGGCGCAGCTTAATGCCATTGACTGGGAAAGCCTGACCGGACAGATTAAGGCGTATGTGTTGAAACAGCCGGAAGTGGTCATTCCGCACGACCTCTCCCCCGCGCCGTACTTTCCGCTGCATACTAAGGAGTCCGACCTGCTCGAACTGTACAAGAAGGCGACGGCCAAGGGCCATGAACTGCTCCATGCCGGAAAAGTCGGGGCGCTCACGGTGGCCGGCGGCCAGGGTTCCAGGCTCGGATATGAAGGACCGAAGGGAACTTATCCGATCACTCCGGTAAAGCATAAAACCCTGTTCCAGTATTTTGCCGAATCCATTTTGCGCCTGAACGCCAAATATGATCAGGAAATGAACTGGTACATCATGACCAGCAAGCTCAACGACTTGCAGACTAAAGACTTTTTCGAGAAGAACGACTATTTCGGGCTCAAGCAGGATAAAGTTATTTTCTTCACCCAGGGCACCATGCCGGCCATCGGCAATGACGGCAAGCTGCTGCTGGCGGACAAAGATTCGCTGGCGCTGGCGCCCGACGGTCACGGCGGGACGCTGCTGGCCTTGAAACGTTCCGGCGCGCTCGGCAGAATGAGGGCCGACGGGATTGATTATATTTCTTATTTCCAGGTGGACAATCCGCTGGTGTCGATTGTAAATCCGCTGTTTCTCGGGCTGCACGTGATTGAAGAGTCGGAAATGAGCGCGATCATGCTGGCGAAAACCGGGGCGTTTGAAAAGCTCGGCAATTTCTGCATGTCCGGCGGCCGGCTCCAGATCATCGAATACAGCGATCTGCCGGAGGAACTGGCCAAAGCGAAACATAACGACGGATCACTGAAATTCATTGCCGGCAGCCCGGCCATCCACGTCATCAGCCGTAAATTCATCGAAGCGCTGACCGCCGACGGCAAATTGAATCTGCCCTGGCATCGCGCCGATAAAAAAGTTCCCTTCATCAACAGCAAAGGCGAACTGGTAACGCCTGAAACGCCCAACGCGGTCAAACTGGAGTCATTCATTTTTGACGCCCTGCCGCTGGCATCCAAAACGGTTCTTCTTGAAGCTGACCGGGCAGAGGAATTCGCGCCGACCAAAAACAAAACCGGCGTTGATTCCGTCGAAAGCTGTCAGACAATGATGATCGAAAGAGACGCCCGCAGGCTGGAAAAGGCGGGAGTGAAAGTTCCCAGGGGCAAAGACGGAAAACCGGCAATCGCCATTGAAATATCCCCGCGAGTCGCCGTTGATGATGAAGACGTCGCCGCATATTGCCGGACTCATGGAATAAAAGACCTGACTGCCGGTCATGAAGGCGTTTATCTGTCATGATTAAAATCGTCGAAATTCTTATTGATGATATTTTAAATGACGCGGCAGGTTGTTCCGAGATCATCCACGGGGCCTGCCGGCGCAATCCGGGACTTCATGTCACCGGTCTTTCCGCCAATGAAGCGATGGTTTTCGTTTCGCTGGAGGATACGCCTTCAACGTCGGGGATGATGCAATACCGCTTTGCCGAGCTGTCGGAACTCGATAAAGATCTGATTGCCTCGGAAATGAAATCCCGTTATTATGCCGGCTTCACCACCGTGGGCAGTTTCATTTCCGGCAAAACGGTCTGGGCGCTGTTTGCGGCCCCGGTCAATCAATCAGCAACAAAGTGACAAACTATGCGGAATATATTCACACCAGATAAAAGCGTGGAACTCCCGGAAGACATCCAGTCACAAAAATCGATCAATTACGCTTACGGCCTGATTATAATCGTCGCCCTGCTTACTCTATTCGGCCTGACCATGCTTTATTCCACCTCGTACAACACCGCCGGCACCAAATTCTTCTACAACCAGTTAATGTGGTCGGCGATCGGGGTTCTTTCGGGGGCGTTTGTGTTTACCGTCGGGTATAAGAAACTGGGGGAATACAGCATGCTGCTGATTATCGCCGCCACCGTGCTGCTGATTATCGCCGACTTCTGTTTTCCCGCGGTAAAAGGGGCGCATCGCTGGATCAGGATAAAATTTATCGGGGGCCCGTTGAGCATTCAGCCGTCGGAACTGGCGAAAATAGCCATCGCGCTGTACATCTCGAAATATTGCGCCGACAATCTGCGTTTTGTCAATGAGATTTTCTGCAAAGAGGGGCCGATCCGTCCGTGCATTGTATGCGGCATCGTAATTTTCTTCGTCCTGGCCGGCAAAGACCTTGGAACCACAATTCTGCTGGTGACAGTATGCCTGATCGTCTTCTTCGCATCCGGCATGAGGTTGCTGTATATTTTACCCCCCATAATCTTCGGGGGGCCCCTGCTGTTTATTGTCATCAAAAAATTCGACCCGATGCGCTGGGCGCGGCTTACCACGTTCATGAATCCGGAAGCGGATTTGCAGGATGAAGGCTACCAGTTGTGGAATTCGCTGCTGGCGCTGGGTTCCGGCAAATGGTTCGGGATCGGCTTCATGGAAAGCCGTCTGAAAGCCAAATATCTGCCGGAAGCGCACACCGACTTCATTCTGTCCATTGTCGGCGAAGAACTGGGGCTGATTTCGCTCTGTCTGGTGGCTCTGGCGTATATCGTCTTCATGTATTTTGCCCTGAAAATAAGCTTGAACTCCAGAACCAGGCACGGAATGCTGCTCGGTCTGGCAGTCACTTCAGTGCTGATCTTTCAGTCAGTCATCAACATCGGCGTCGTCTCCGGCGGCCTGCCGACCAAAGGCATGCCCGCCCCGTTCATCAGTTACGGCGGCAGCAACCTTATGATGTGCATGACCGGAGTCGGATTGCTGCTTAACATCGCGGCGGAAACCGCGTCTCCCGGCTTCAACGATGAAATTATAGCGGCCATCAAAAAGAAATTTGCATTCCTGAATTTTTTCAGGAGAAAAAAATGAACCCTCAGAAATCGCCTAAAGAATTAAAGCGGCTGGTGATAACCTGCGGCGGCACCGGGGGCCATTTCTTCCCGGGACTCAGCATCGCCAGGGAATTTAAGGAAGAAGGCGGCGAAGTGCTGCTTTTCCTCAGCGGCAAAAATGCGGACGCCCAGGCGGACATTGCGACGCTTCACGGGATTGATTCCGTAAAATTGACCTCCTCGCCGCGTCCCAACAGCGTGACCGGCGTATACAAATTCACGATGGATACGCTTTCCGGAATCATCACCGGGCGCAAACAACTGAAGAAGTTCAATCCGGACGCGCTGCTGGCGATGGGCAGCTTCACTTCGCTGCCTTCAGCCATTGGCGCTATGATACTGCATATTCCGATATTCCTGCACGACGGCAACGCCAGGGTGGGTAAAGCCAACCGCCTGCTCAGCCGCTGGGCGAAACATTTATGTACAGCCTTTCCGGCGGTTAACGCTTCACATCTCCGCTGTCCGTATTCCTTTACCGGCATGCCGGTCAGGCCGGAACTGCTCGGCAGCACAATCAGCAAGAAAGATGCGATCCAAAGCCTGAACATGAAGTTCGGTTCCATTCTGGACCCGGAATTGCCGACCATGCTGATTTTCGGCGGCAGCCAGGGCGCGGAAATATTCAACCGCACTTTCCCGGAAGCCATGCAGGAATCCATCAACCGGCAGTTCCAGGTGCTCCATTTGACCGGACACGGCAAATTCGAAATGGTGAACAGTACCTATGAAAAAGCATTTTTCCCATCCCTCGTGTTGCCTTCGGCTTCGGAAATGGACCTGTTCTACCAGGCGGCGGATGTCGTCGTTTCCCGTTCCGGCGGCAGTACAATCGCAGAATTGACCTTGTTCGGCAAGTTCGCCTTTCTGGTGCCGTACCCGTTCGCGGCGGAAAACCATCAGTACGACAATGCCTTGTATATGAAAAGCGGCGATGCCGCGGAGATCATAGACAACGCCGATTGTACCAAGGAAAAAGTGGCAAAATTGCTCGACCGCTGGCTGGAAAATCCTGAAAAATATCGTGAGCAGGGCGCCAAAGCCAAAGTCCTGAGCAAGCCGCGTGCCGCCGCCGACATGCTGCAAGTCATTCGCGACGGACTGGCGAAATAGTCAATCTTTTCATCCCAGGATATAAAAAACGCCCGGATGTTTTCTCCGGGCGTTGCGTTGTTTCAGACTGGGAAATACCGGTCAGTATCTGCTCTGCTTGCTGTTGGCCAGCATTCTCAGACGCAGGGCGTTAAGCTTAATGAACCCTTCGGCGTCGTGCTGATCATAAACATCTTCTTTCTCGAATGTGCAGATTTTTTCGTCATAAATACTGTATTCGGAACGTCTGCCGGTAATATGGCAGGCGCCCTTGAAGAGTTTGACGCGGACGTCGCCGGTGACGAATTTCTGGCTTTCGGTAATCGCGACCTGAAGCATTTCACGCTCGGGAGCGTACCAGAAACCGTTGTAAATCATTCTGGCATAGTTCGGGATAAAGCCGTCACGCAGGAACATGACTTCCTTGTCCATGGTAATGGTTTCAAGGGCGCGATGGGCAGTATGCAGGATCGTGCCGCCGGGAGTCTCATAAACGCCCCTGGACTTCATGCCGACAAAACGGTTTTCGACAATATCAATTCTGCCGACCGCGTGTTTGGAACCGAGCTCATTGAGCTTAATCATCAGTTTGGCGGGAGAAAGCGTTTTGCCGTTGACTTTGACCGGAATACCTTTCTTGAAGGAAATAATCACATCTTCCGGCTCGTCAACCGCCTTGCTTAACGGTCTGGTCATTACCGAAAGGTCGTCCGGCGGTGCGCTCCACGGGTCCTCAAGAATGCCGCCTTCAAAACTGATATGCAGCAGATTGCGGTCCTGGCTGTACGGCTTGGCCGCAGTCACCGGAACCGGGATGTCGTGTTTCTTGGCGTAATTGATAAGCTCGGTGCGGGATTTGAATTTCCATTCGCGCCAGGGGGCGATAACTTTGATGCCGGGCTGCATGGCATAAGCGGTCAGCTCGAAACGCACCTGATCGTTGCCTTTGCCGGTCGCGCCGTGACAAATGGCGTCGGCCTTTTCGGCCCGGGCAATCTCGACCAGGCGTTTGCCGATCAGCGGACGCGCAATGGAAGTACCCAGCAGATACGAACCTTCGTAGATCGCATTGGCCTGCATCATCGGGAAAATGAAATCCCGGGCAAACTCTTCCGTAAGGTCTTCGACATAGCACTTGGTCGCACCGGTGCGAATCGCTTTGGCCTCAACGCCGTTGAGTTCTTCCGCCTGTCCGACATCGGCACAGAAACCGATGACTTCAGCTTTGTAAGTTTCTTTAATCCACTTGACGATCACAGAGGTGTCAAGTCCGCCGGAATAAGCTACTACTACTTTCACGTTAACTCCTTAGTATTTAGAAGGTAATTCATACCGAAATCTGCAAATATAAAATTTAGATTAAAAACAACTTTATTCAACACAACTTTGCGCTTTTTTTTACTTTCAGTCCAGCTTGTCAATCTGAACCGGATGCCTGCGGTCGCCGGCCAGATAACTGGTGCTGGTCGGAAACGCAAACTCAATACCCTCTTCCTTGAAACGCTTAAGGATCATCAGATTTTGCTCATGCAGCCATTTCCTGGAAATATCTCCGTCTGTAGTTTTGTACCACACTACCACGCTGATATTCAGCGACCAGTCTTTAAAAGCGTCAAAACAGATGGCCGGCGGCGGCATATCCTTGCTGGAGCTTTCATGATTGTCCAGGATTTCGTGCAGTATCTGTACGGCACGGTCAACTTTTTCCGGCGGCGTGTCATAGGTCAGGCCGAGGTTGTAGGCGTATTTAATATAGGGACGTTTGCTGATATTCTCAATCGCGGTATCCGCCACCTTGCTGTTCGGAATAGTAAACAGATGGCCGTCAAGCGTGCGGATGCGGGTACTGCGGAAGCCGACACACTCAACCACCCCGTCAATGTTTTCGATCCTGACCCGTTCACCTACGGAAAACGGCTTGTCCACAATAATCATCACCGAGCCGAAAAAGTTGGCAACGGTGTCTTTCGCGGCAAACGCCAGCGCCAGACCGCACACCCCGGCCCCGGCCAGCAGCGTGGTGATATTGATGCCCAGAATGCTCTGCCCGATAAACAGCACCGAAACCACCGCGATTGTCAGCCTTACGGCCTTGCGGATCAGGTCCACCAGCAGATTGTCCAGATTATTGTCCGTGCGGCTGGCCAGTTCCAGCAGGAAATGATTCAGCACGGTCGTCAGGCGGAAGACAGCCCAGGCAATCGAACCGGCGACCGCCGCTAGAAAAACTCTGAACAGGATTTCAAATGCCGCGGACGGCAGTGATTCCAGCAGCGGCAGGGCGCTCAAAAATAAGCCGATGGAGAAAACCATGGCATGCAGCGGACGGGTTACGGCTTCACAAATCAAATCGTTGACCACCGGATTGTTTCTGGCGGCCAGACGGCGAATGACCACATGGGCAAATACCTTGCTGATAATCGCGGAAATAATCAGCGTCAGGATAATCCCGCCGAAAAGCACGAGAATGTTGAATTTATGATGATCGAACCAGTCCCCGGTCGAACCGTAAATATTGTCCCAGTACTGACGCAGCGTTTTGGTATTGTCTTCCGCATCGTCGTAATGACTGTTGGTGTTCATGATTTTAGCCAGCGCTCTGCCTTTCATTTCCGGCTGCGCGGCTGCCGGAGCACCGTCTCCGGCAACAAGAACCGGATTCCCCGCCAAAGCGGACAACGCGGACAATACGCAAAACGTCAAAATTTTAAAATAACTTCCTGTAAACATAAATAATCCTGTTTAAACTTTTCAATAGTCAGGTTATATTAAACAACCAGAGTTTATTAATTTAATATGAATCCGGATTTTTTCCATGACAGAGCGGAATAAAATCAGGTTTGTCAGGCTTTTCACTGCGGAGAACTGCAATTATGGCGGCAAAATGCTTTTTTGATGAAATAATCGAGTGCCTGGATGCACAAAAGGACAAGCGGAAAACTGCTTTTGTCCAGCCGGAAACCATCCGGGAACTGTTCGCCGAAAAAACGGACGCGCCCAAACCTGCCCAGGAAAAACCATCAAGACTGCCTGTTTCTGAACAGCGCCAAACCTCCGATGTGCCGGTCATCAAGCCGCCAACGGCATCACCGGCGGGCAAAGTTGCAGTCGAAAATCTCAGTTTGAATGAACTCCGGGCCGTCGCGCTGAACTGCCATCTCTGCAAACTGCACAGCAAACGCAATACCGTGGTTTTCGGCGAAGGCAATCCGCATGCCGAACTGATGTTCATCGGCGAAGGTCCCGGCATGGATGAAGACATGCAGGGGCGCCCGTTCGTCGGGGCCGCCGGACAGTTGCTCGACAAAATGATCGCGGCCATGCAGTATAAAAGGGAAGACGTGTACATTGCCAATATCGTGAAATGCCGTCCTCCGAACAACCGCAATCCTGAACAGGATGAAGCCGAACAGTGTCTGCCATACCTGAAACGGCAGATCGAACTGGTCTCGCCGAAAGTCATCGTTCTGCTCGGCGCAGTCCCCCTGCAACGGCTGCTGGGCAAAACCGGCATCATGAAACTTCGCGGACAGTGGGACGAATACAATGGTATCAAAGTTATGCCGACTTTCCACCCCGCATTTCTGCTGCGCAGCCCGGAAGCCAAAAAAGACGTTTGGCGCGATCTCCAGGCGGTTATGCAGTTTTTAGGCAAAGTATATAAAAAATAATTGAGCTTGGTCATTCCGGACACTTGGACACCTCCTAACCTCATTTTGGACATACCCTGACCTCATTTTGGACAGCCTTAACCACCGAGACACAGAGGCACAGAGGCACAGAGGCACAGAGAACAGCCTTTTCTACGGCGAAGAACATGAAATTCATTTTGGACATCTCATAACCTTCCCGCAGTCGCGGGAGACACCACCGCCCGAGACGGACGGCACTACAACAAAACCATTTTGGACACCGTTTGAGCACATTTTGGACATCACTCCTGCATATTCTGGACACCGACACCATCCCGCATTCGCGGGAGATACCACCGTCCGAGACTGACGGGTGCTACAACAAAACCATTTTGGACACCGTTTGAGCACATTTTGGACACCGCTCCTGCATATTCTGGACACCGACACTATCCCGCATTCGCGGGAGACACCACCGTCCGAGACGGGCGGCACTACAACAAAACCATTTTGGACACCGTTTTAGCATATTTTGGACACCACTCCTGCATATTCTGGACACCGACACCATCCCGCATTCTCGGGAGACACCACCGTCCAAGACGGACGGCGCTAAAACCCATACTTCCCATACTTCCCATACTTCCCATGTTTTGTTTCCCGGTTGCCAGACTATGGACTATATGGACTATATGGACTATATGGACTATATGGACTGCCAATCCGGACAACTGTCCGTTCCCCTGATTTCCTTGTTTTCCGGCCCATAGGACCACATAAGACCCATAGGACTCATTGGACCCATAGGCCTCATTCTCTGTAGAATGGTTTTCCCGTTTTCTGATTTATTCTGACTACTGACTTCTGGCTGTTAGATATCCATTTCGAAAAATTCGGCTCTGGCCTTCCAGTTTTCGATCAGATCTTTGGTGTATTTCCCTTTTACCGTCTTGGGAGCTTCGGCGGTATAGGGGATCAGCGGACGGCCTTCGGCTTCCGCTTGGGTGTTGTATTTCCGCCTTTCCATTTCGGTAAAGGTTACCAGCATCATCTCTTCGAATTCCTCGGTTTCTTTTTTGCTGAAACCGTCACCGGCGTCGGCGGGACACAGGGCTTTGTATTCGGCCAGGGCTTGCAGCCCGCCGATTTCCGAAGGATCAAGTTCCGGGGCAGGGGGAACAATCGGCTCCGTCTGGATTTCAACTTTCGGCTGTTCAGTCTTCTCTTCTAACTTTTCTCGCTTGTCTATCCCGCAGTCGCGGGACCCGCAAGGCGGGGCCTTAATGCCTTTTCTCCTGTCGCTGCGTTCCAGCCATATCACAATCGCTTTGAGACTGGCTACTGCGTCTTTGACGGTGGTGCGGGTTCGGCCTTCATGGTCGGTCACATGGGTGGTGATGGTGTAATCACCCAACGCCTGCCGCAGCAGGCTGTTTTCGACCTTGCCGTCAACGACGTCCCGTCCGGACTCAATTGCTTCGACCAATTCCGGATATTGCCGTTTATAGTTGTAGAACGATGAACGCGAGACCCCGAGTCTGTATGCAATCTGGCTGTCGGTCAGACCGTCTGATGCTAAATCCATTGCGCGTTCCGGAAAACTTTCGTTGTACTTTGATTCCGCCATGATACCCGTCTCCTGTTTTTTTTATTGTTTTTTGCGCCGTCGCCTGTTGCAACGTGCGTATACAAATAGTAAATTTGTCAACTAAATATATTGTAAAGCATTTGAATTAAATATGTTGAGACATTAATTCAGATATTTCAAAACTACGGAAAATACGGGCCGAAAACGTGAAAAAAAGTTGCAAATGAAATGCTGCCGGATATAGTAGGGCAGGGGGATGAACCGCTAATGAACGCCAATAAACGCGAATGTGAAGAAGAATGGCACACGATATGTTCATTAGCGTCCATTGGCGGTTATTCGCGGTTCAATACTGCTTAAGCATTGAATCTTAAAGAGTCGGCAGTACATTGTTGAATGGAGAAATTCAGTTTGGATAATACGGGATTTTATAACGTTAAGCACACGAGAATTGAAAATAAAGGAAGCGCATCATGATTCTGGAACTTGACAGCTTGAGAAAAGCGACGGCTTCGCTGGACGAGATTATGGCGCGGATTCATGACCGCAAGTTGATGGAATCCTTTGATGCGGTCGTCCGGAACGGCTTGAAAGCCGGCGCTATACAGAATTTTGAATTTACTTATGAACTTTGCTGGAAATTCATGAAACGCTGGCTGGAACATAATATCGGCCCGACTTATGTTGACGGCATCACCCGGCAGGAACTCTTCCGGTATGCCGCCGAAAATAAATTGATTGCCGATGTCCAGAAATGGATGGATTATCACCGCGCCCGTAATATGACCAGCCACACTTATAATGCGGAAACAGCGGACGAAGTGTTTAACGCCGCCTCGGAATTCGTCGCTGACGCCGAGGCTTTGCTGCAACAACTGGAAGCGCACAATGATTGAGGTCAGTCCTGAACAACTGAAGACAGTTACCGATATCCTGGCGCAATTTGTCCCGGAGAGCGAAGTGCGGGTTTTCGGCTCACGGGTCAATGGCAACCCCAAATCTTATTCCGATCTGGATTTGGCGGTCATCGGCCGGGAAAAAATCCCGATAAGGCTGTTGGGGCAGCTCCGGGAAGCTTTTGAAGCCTGTGAACTGCCCTTTCGGGTCGATGTCCTCGACTGGAATGCGATCCCCGAATCGTTCCGCAACATCATTCAGCAGAATTACGAAGTCATTCAGAAATACAAAAAATAGAGTTTTGTACTCGGGTCGCAATACCTCATTTTCAATGACAGCATAAGGTTTAAATTGTGATGTTGAAAATTTTATCTGTAAAACGTTTGATTTTAGTTGGACTGATATTTATCGCCGTATTTGGAATTGGCTGTAAATATTTTATAGATAATTCTCAAAACCTCTCATCAAACCAACTTTTATGGCTGCCAGTCATATTCAGCTTGGCAATGGCTTTTATCTTATTCTTTCTGGTTTCAACTTGGGTTATATATTATTTGATAGATAATAGCGTAAAACGTCCAATAATAAGGCAAGGAATAAAATTTATTCTTGGAGCCGGTAACGCTGTTGTTATATTCATAACATTATGTGTTTTATCCATCCTTTTCAGCGGACAACCATTCTCCAATGAAGAATTATTAAATTATTATTTTGATATGCCTGCTTCCGATTTCAAGGATGTTCATGTTTATTATGATGAGAGGCAAAAGATGTTGTTCGTTTATTTCAGGTTTCAGATGAATGGAGATGCCGCGAATAAGCGCATGCAGAAATATATTGACAAGTATTGCCACAAAAATGCAGCCTCGTTAAGAAAAGGATTTGATACACTACAACTAAAATGGTGGAACCCTCAAGTTGAGAAAAGTGATACCTTTTATAGCGGAGGATTTAGAGGGAAAAAAGTTGACTTGGCGAAACTTTATATTGATGATGGTAAAACAATATATGTAATGTTGATGCACGTATTTTCAGACACCAAAACAACACAGAAAAAGCAATAGGCTTGAAGAAAAATACCCAAAGCTAAAATTTGATCTTGATACTTCAGCAATATATTACTGGCATAATTCATAACACTGCGGATAGACTTAATGCCATATTGTTTTTGCTTAGCGAAACGCTATATTAAGCGCGGAATATGAAAACCTAGGAACCGTCTCAAAATAACCTATGTTTTTACACCGTTCTCTTGAATGCTTTTCGCGCCGCTTGTTCGTTACATACCGGCCGGTATGCGCCTCACAAGCAACTCGAAAATCAAATCAAGATATTCGGTGAAAATTCAATAGTTTATTTTGTTCCAGTTCCTTACATTTAAGGGAATTGTCATGTTGAATGAGCTTAAGATTACCAGTGTGCAGAATCCTTCGGTTAAGCATGTGTGCCGGTTGCGGGAACGGCGCGACCGGGAGCAGGAACAACTGACGCTGCTGGAAGGTTATCGCGAACTTACGCGCGGCCTGGAATACGGAATGGAAATATTGCAATGCTTCTATTGCCCGGAAATGTTTCTGGGCGAAAACGAATTTCCATTGCTGGAAAAAATGTCCGCAGCCGGGGCGAAAGTGGCGGAAGTGACCAGCCATGTGCTGGAGAAAATGGCTTACCGGGACCGTCCGGAAGGACTGATCGCCATTGCCCGGATGAAGAAACATTCGCTGGCTGATTTGAAAGTCGTTCCCGGCGGGTTGTATCTGGTGGCGGAGGCGGTTGAAAAACCGGGGAATCTCGGCTCGATCCTGCGTTCGGCGGACGCCGCCGGAGTTGACGGCCTGATTATCTGCAACAAATGCACCGATATTTATAATCCGAACGTCATTCGCGCCAGCACCGGGGCGCTGTTCTGCGTGCCGCTGGCCGAAGCCACCACCGAAGAAACCGTGGCCTGGCTCAAACAGCATAACATCAAATCGCTCGCCGCCACGCCTCATACCGATAAGATATATACCGAGATTGACATGACGCAGGGCATTGCCATTATTGTCGGCACCGAACAGCACGGCTTGACCGATCAATGGCTGAAAGCCGCCGATATCAATATCCGCATCCCGATGCTGGGCAAAATAGATTCGCTGAATGTAGCCACCGCCGCCACCATTCTGCTCTACGAAGCCGCCCGGCAGCGCAAGTGGAATACAAAAGCGTAATTTAACCACAAAGACACAAGGAAAGCTTGGCATTAAACAGCCGGTAAGCAGCCTTAACCACAGAGGCACAGAGACACAGAGAAAACCGTTGGACTGGTTAAGATGCCGTCTTTGGAGGGTTGTCCTCAGTGGCAACCGTTCTTTCTGTTTCAGGAATCATCCATGAAGACTGCGAACGCCGTAAAATCCGGTTATGACGGAGCATAACCCTCCAATGAAAATCGTAAAACCGGTCTATGATTCTATGCACAATCCGCTATGACTTTTTTGACAAAAAAATGTTTTCTCTGTGCCTCTGTGGTTAAGGCTGTTTAACCCAGTCCAACGGTTTTCTCTGTGTCTCTGTGCCTCTGTGGTTAAGGCTGTTCCCCGGCTGTTAACCCAGCCCAACGTTTTCTTTGTGTCTTTGTGCCTTTGTGGTTAATTGCTTTACAAAGCGCAATTGGGGGCGGTGCCGAATTCTTTCAGGTAAAGACGCTTGGCGGTTTGGTTGACATTGTTCCAGAAATTATGGTCTGTGGACATATTTTTACTGTAAATGCTGATGAAGCGCAGGACATCGCGTTTGCTCAGTCCGATATCCATTGCTGAAAACCAGATTCCGGCGATGTCTTTGACGACCCAGCGGCGGGGAGTTTTGCTCCGGAGCTGGGCGCGGTGCAGGTCGATCAGGTATGCTTTCAGATTATCCGGATTTACGTTTTCCCGCCCGCCTGCAATATCCAGCAGAAAATGACAGATATAAAAATCGCGGTGGTTGAGGCCGTTGGCATGCATTTTCCCGCTGACCCGTGCCAGTTTCCGGATCAAGGCGTGTTTCAGGCGCGGGGACGGCGGATTTTGCTTCCAGTCCCGGCAGAAATCTTCCAGGCTGATGGTATTGGTCAGTTCGTCGGTAATGATAAATGAATCCTGATTGGCCGGGTTGACGCCGCGCGAACCGAAAGCGCACGGCGTCATTGTTTCAATGCCCAGCTTTTGCAGTTTTATGAGCGCCGCATATTCGTTGCCGGCCCCGGTGATGGTGGATTTGAATTGAGTCAGATTTTTCAGGATTTCCAGCCAGCCGACGCCGTGATGGATTTTGGCGAAAAAGCCTTTGCCGTTCATTTCGAAGCGGAACGTGCGGCGCGACTTGACGGCGCGGAAGACCTTGCCTTCCAGTTTTTCAACTTCTTGAAAAGGGTCTTTTCCTGCCCAGGCTTTTTGAAAATCTTCTCTTAGATAGAGCATTTAATTACTCGTTTAGTGTTAAATAAATCCAGAATTCAGAATTCAGTAGTCAGTAGTCAGAATGAAAGACTTAAATCCGGGATTCAGAAGACAGAAGTAAAAATTCAGAATAAAAGCATAACCATCAAGTCCTGAAAAATCTTTACTGTTTGTTTTCATTGCCCTCTCTCCTGATTTCCGGCTTTATTCTTGACTGTATTTGTTCCATTCTGACTTCTCTTTTGAAACTCTTTTTAACCACAGAGGCACAGAGACACAGAGAAATCCTTTTTTAATATTAAAACTTTTATCTTTTTACTTTTGTCTTTTATCTTTGCCCCATTGACAGTTTCTTTTTGATAAAACTGCGGATACCGCAGTCAAACGCTGACTACTGACTTCTGACTTCTGTTTTGACGGGCTTGTCGATTTTTTTCCGGAACGCCACGCATTGCTGGTGGCCCATTCTGCCGGAAACGATTATTTCATATAACGGCTTCAGTTCCGCCGGGAATTTCTCATCGTAGTAATCTTTTCTGGTTATGTAAATGGTGCTGGCCGGCATATCCGCCATTTTATCGCATTCGGAGATGACATAACGCGGTTCGATTGGCGGATAAGCTTTTTTATCTTCCGGGCAGGCGCGCAGGATGGCTTCAAATACGGCGCTCTTTAAATCGGTTGACGGATTTTTCAGCTTCGATTCATAGACCGGTTTGTAGGAAGGAAAGAAATAGCGGCCGACAAATCTTTTTTCAATCGGAATATTAATCAGGTACTTCAATTCATCGCCGTCGGGCCCGAGCTTGAAGAAACAGACCTGCGCCTGGTCCTGCCGGACAGTTTCAACCGCGGCGATGAATTCGCGGGCGCTTTCAGAGTCCCGGTCTATCGGTTCCAGAATCAGAATTTTGGTTACGGCAAGGGTGGCGACGGCCAGCGCGACAAGCGTAAAATCGCGCTGCTCAGTTTTCAGGCTCTTTAAAAACGCGGAGATGCTGACCGCGAAAAGCAGGAACAGAATCGCCGGCAGCACCACCGGAAATTCTGTTTTCAAGCCGATTATTTTGAGGACAATCACCAGGATTATCAATGCCGCCAGCGCCAGCAGCGGCAATATCCGGCAGAAAATGAAAAAAGACGTTCTGATTTTAGCGAATAAAGGCAGTTTATCGAAATTCATGAAAATCCATGCTCCGGCCAGCGCCAGCGCCGGAATTACGGATACGATATAGCGCAGGTGTTTGGTTCCCGGGATGCTCATGACGAACAGCACGATCAATATCCAGGCCGCAATGCTTCTTAAAAAATAAATCTGGTTATTATCTTCGGCTGACGGCTTTTTTATCAATTTTTTGAAATAGACAATAATTACCAGCAGTCCCAGCGGGAAGGTAATGGAATATGAGGCCAGGCCATTGGTGAAGAAATACCAGACGGGTTTGCCCGCCTCAAACCGGCTGACGATCTGGTCGGTGAGAAACGCTTCCAGCAGTTCTTTGCCGCCCTGCCGGACGCACAACAGCAGCAGTCCGGCCATGCACAAAACCGCCAGCAAGCCGGAAACGGCCGCGCAGACGATGCACATTTTCCATTTGCGGTTGACCAGATAATAGCTGAAAACGACAATGGACGGGATCACGATTCCCAGCGGTCCGCGGAAAGCAAAGCCGAAAACCATGCACAGCGGCACCAGCAGCAGCCTTTTCCAGCCTTTGTCCTGATCGGCGGTGTAAATCAAATAGAAGGACAAAATAGTGGCGGCGGCCACAAACAGGTCCAGCGACGGCGCGCGGGCAATCGACACGAATTCGAATGACAGCAGGCAGAGCAGAACGGCATAGCCGCCGAGCCACTTTGAAATGCGCGCGCCAAGCAGATAGGTCATAATCAGGGTGAATACCGCCATCAGCGCGCTGGGCAGGGTGGCCGTCAGCATATTGACGGCATAGCCGCAAAACGAAGCCAGGTACATCATCAGGATATGGCTTGAAGGGTAATCAGTGTAAGGCTTGTCATAGAGCGTGGGAAAAATACCGATGCCGTATTGCCGCATTTCACCGATAAACAGCGCGAACCGGCAGTTGATGCGGGTGAACTCGGCGGAGTAGAGCCCTCCCAGAAAAATAACCATTCCCAGGGTGGATATTATTGCCAGCGCTTTTTTATTACTCAAAATTCCAACTCTCTATTGTTTTTAATATCGTATATATTAACTGGGAAATATAGCATTGCGGATGATATTTTCAATTGTTTGAAAAGGGTTGTTTTATTGGTATGTTTCAAAAGGTAGTTGACACTTTTATGTCAAACGCTCTGATAAAATAAAGTAAAACCGTCAAAACAAGCTCCGGCGGAGCGATACATATTGTAGCACCGGACTTTAGTCCGGTGAATGATGACAATTAAAATTTGGAGTTCCGTAGGAACGAAACATATAAGGATTGATATGATTCGAGCCTACGGCTCTCAAATTGTGAGGGGGGATGGCGGACGGATTAAAATCCGTCCCTACAACATGATTCGAGCCTACGGCTCTCAATGGCGGCGTCTCAAAAAGTGTCAACTATCTCTAAACCTTTCTGAAACATGCCGTTTAATTTTTGAAATTATATAGCGTCCTTTCATATTATTTGCGGATAAAACTGCTATATTAACCGCCTGATTACGCGCCTGATTTTTTATAATTACAAAGAAGATTATGCCGGAAGACTTTACTATACAAAAAACACGCCTGAACGAACTGGAAAAGCGGGTTTCGGAACTGCTGCTCCGGGACCGGCACGCCGCCGTTCCGCATATAACCCGGATCAAGCAGTGCATTCATGCCGGACAGCCGGTTGACCGGATGCTGGACAATCTGGAAAAATCCATCGTCGATTGTGAACGTTTCGTGCTGAAACCGGTCGCCGGACGCATCAACTATCTGTTCCCGGACAATCTGCCGATAACAAACCACGTGGAGAGTATCCGCGAGGCGCTTCGGGGCCATCAGGCGGTGATTGTCTGCGGCACGACCGGTTCGGGAAAAACCACCCAGTTGCCGAAGATCGCGCTGGCAATCGGGCAAGGCCGGTACGGACGCATCGGCTGCACCCAGCCGCGCCGGCTGGCGGCGACCGCCATGGCCCGCCGCGTGGCGTCCGAACTGAACGTTCAGTGCGGACGGGAAGTAGGGTATCAGGTCAGGTTTGACAACCGCACCGGCGCCGATACGGTCATCAAATTCATGACTGACGGCATTTTGCTGGCCGAAACGCAGAACGACGGCAATCTGCTCCAATATGACACTTTGATTATTGACGAAGCCCATGAACGCAGTTTGAACATTGATTTCATTCTCGGCTACCTGAAAAATCTGCTTACCAAACGCCGCGACCTGAAAATCGTCATTTCTTCGGCGACGCTCGACGCGGAAAATTTTTCCAGGTTTTTCAACAACGCCCCGATCATTACGGTTGAAGGCCGCACCTATCCGGTGGAGGATTTCTTTCTGCCGCCGGAGGAGGACGAAGATCTGTACGCTCATATCGGGCGCGCGGTCAGGTGGATTTCAGAGATTGACCGCCGGGGCGATATCCTGGTTTTTCTGCCGGGAGAGCGCGAGATCCGCGAAACCGCCGATTTGCTGCACGGCTGGAATCTGCCCCACACGGAAGTGCTGCCGCTGTTTGCCCGCCTCAGCATGAGCGACCAGCAGCGGGTGTTTTCGCCGGGGCATCTCCGGCGCATTATCCTGGCGACCAATGTTGCGGAAACTTCCATTACGATTCCCGGCATTCATTACGTGATTGATTCCGGTTTTGTCCGCCTGAGCCGGTTCAATCCGCGAAATCAGATTCAGGAATTGCAGGTTGAGCAGGTTTCCCAGGCCAGCGCCAGGCAGCGCCGGGGCCGCTGCGGCCGTATTGCTGACGGCATCTGCGTTTACCTGTATGAAAAAGAGAGACTGGAAGCCAGCCAGCCGTACACCGATCCGGAAATCCGCCGCACTTGTCTTGCCGGCGTCATTCTGCAGATGGCGACGCTCGGTCTGCCGCCGATTGAGCGTTTTCCGTTTCTCGACGCGCCGCAGCCGGCGCTGATCCGGGAAGGCTACCGCACTTTGCGGGACATCGGCGCGATTGACGATGCCGGGCGGATAACCCGCGAAGGCCGCCAGATCGCCGCGCTGCCGCTCGACCCCAGACTGGCGAAGACGATCTGCTATGCCAGAAGCTGCAAAGTGCTGCCGGAAATCATGGTCATCAGCGCATTTCTCAGCATTCAGGATCCGCGTGAACGGCCTTCCGACCAGCAGCAGGCGGCGGATCAGGCGCATCTCCAGTGGCGCGATGAAAACTCTGACTTTATCTCCATTCTCAAACTCTGGAATTTCATCCAGAAGGAAGCTGCCGCAATATCCAACAGCGCGCTGCACAAACTCTGCCGCCGCAACTTTTTGAATTACAACCGTGTCCGGGAATGGAAGAATCTATACCTCGACCTCTGCGAAGCGGTATCGGATGAGGAATGGGGCGTTTCCACCGCGGCGGGAATCGCGCAGGATGAATTCAATTACGACATGATCCATAAAGCGCTGCTGTCCGGAATTCCCGGCAATATCGGCATGTATGACCGCGAAGAACAGATATTTATCGCCGCCGGAAACCGCAAATTCTATATTTTCCCCGGTTCCGGGCTGTTCAAAAGGAAACCCGTTCCGCCGTGGGTGATGACGTTCGCGCTGGTCAGCACCGCTAAAGTTTTTGCCCGCCAGGTGGCGGTCATTAAACCGGAATGGATTGAAGAAGTCGCGCCGCATCTCTGCACCAGGATTTACGAGAATGCGGCATGGGATAAAGCCGCCGGATTTGTTTTCGCCAGGGAGAAAGTCATCTTCGGCGGGTTGCTGATAAACGCCGGACGGCGGGTTCACTACGGCAAAGTCTGTCCGGCCGAGGCCCGCGTCGTTTTCATCCGCGAGGCAGTGGTTTCCGGAGAAATCAATTCATCCGGCAAATGGCTGAAAAATCATTTGCGGATGCTGGAGACAATCAATACGCTGGAAGAGAAAATCCGCCGTCCCGGCACACTGCTGGATACGGAGGCGATCTTTGAGCATTTCAACCGGGTGCTGCCGCCGCAGGCGTGTTCCGCCAAAAGTCTGGAACTGTGGCTTCAGGAAAACGGCGCCGAAATCAATATGCAAATGGCGGACGCCATGCAGGAACAGTTTACGCCGCTCCATCCGGAAGATTTTCCGGACGAACTTTCTTTTTCCGGCCATCTGTTTGAGTTGAAATACCGTTTTTCGCCGGGTGAGCCGGACGACGGCATCTGCATTCTGTCCGCCGCGGACGAAATGAACCTGATTCCCGCCTGGGGGCTGGAATGGCTGGTGCCGGGGCGGTTGGCGGAGAAGGTTGAACTGCTGATCAAATCCCTGCCCAAAACCCAGCGCATGCAATGCAGTCCCGTTGCGGAAACCGCGGCGGATTTTGCGGAGAACGTCCGCGATAATAAAATATCCCGCGAACAAGGTCTGACCGATGCGCTGGCGGCATATCTCAGCCGCACTTTCGGCGGAGATTTCCATCCCAAAGATTTCGACGCCGGGCGGCTGCCGGATTATCTGTCCATGAAGATCGCGGAAACCGACGGCGGCGGCAAAATCCTGGCGCTGCATCATGAAGTTCCGGCGGAACTGGCTTCCGGTTCCAAACTCAGCGCCGCCGTTAAAGGCGTCGGCAAATGGATACTTTCCGGCTGCACCGGATGGCCCGACGGCGATATGCCGGAATCCATTCAACTGCCCGGCGAAGAAGAACTGAAGGCGTTCCCGGCACTGACCGATGAAGACGGCGGTTTCATCGGCCGCCAGGTGTTTCTGGATCCGCGCGAAGCGGAATATTCTCACCGTCGCGGCCTGATCCGGCTGTTCCGCAATGCTCATGCCGGACAGCTTAAACTGATGAAAAAGTATTTTCAGTTCCCGTCGCAGATACAACTCTGCTGTTGCGTGAATGACCGGGCCGGGCGTTATCCGGATGACTTCGCCGATGCGGTGATCCTGGCGGCGCTGACGGCGGAGAATACGATTGACATCCGTTCGCAAAAAGTTTATCAGGAACGTGCGGAAGCCGCGCTGCCCGGACTGGTTAATTTTGCGGAAAAACGCGTTGCCATGCTGGAGCAGATGGCTGAACAGTGTGACCGCATCCATGAGTTGCTGAAAAAATCCGGCGGGCGGGCGCATGAAAATTGCGCCGACGCCATGGCTCAACTGGATTTCATGTTTCATTCCGGATTTTTGCGCGGCGAAACCGTCTGGACCCGTTACCCGCGTTACCTTAAAGCGCTGTCCATTCGCGCCGAACGCATTCACAGTTCCCCGCAGAAAGATCTGGAAAAAATGGAGCCGCTGCAGCCGTTTGCCGCCCGTTTTGAACTGGCGGCCGGAACCGTAAAAGATTTTGAACTGGCTTTCGATCTGAAAGAATTCTGGCTGCTGCTGGAGGAATTCCGCATCATGCAGTTTGCTCCGGAAGTTCGTCCGCTGGAAAAAGTCTCGGTCCCGCGTCTCCAGGAAACCTGGAACCGTCTGCGCCTGTGATTTGTTGTAACGGGGTGATTACTTTTGTCAATAGTTGCAATACGGTTTTTTAATAGAAATAATAGCAAAGATTTCCGAAAGAATGTTTGAATCATTTTTAAACAGTCTTAAATTTTAAGATACGTATTTAATATTTAACATTTTTTAAGATAAGATATTTTTTTATGTTATACTGGCTTTCTGATTTGAGTAATTATTTCGGCCCCTTCCGCCTTTTCGAATATGTTACATTCCGAGCCGCCGGAGCCGCATTCACCGCAATGCTGCTGGCGGCGCTGCTGGGACCTTTCACGGTGAGAAAACTTAAACAGTTGCGGGCTACCGCGCCGTGCCGGCTGGAAGGCCTGGTTGACAAAGCGTTTATCGACCGCAATAAAGACAAGACGCCCAGCATGGGCGGCCTGCTGATAGTTTTTTCCATCATCGTGTCTTCACTGTTGTGGAATATCATCACCAATCCGATCACCCTCACTCTGCTGGTGGTGATGGTGCTGTTTGCGGCAATCGGTTTTATCGATGATTTTGCCAAGGTGAGATTTGGCAAGCGGGACGGGATTCCGGGGAAAATGAAACTTCTGCTGCAATTCTTTTTCGCCGTCGGCGCGATTATGTTTCTGGACTGTATTCCCGAAACCCGTGACTTGCTGCATCAGTTGATGCTGCCTTTTCTCAAACAGCCGGTGCTGATAAGCGGCTGGGTCATGGCGCTCGGCGCTTTCGTGGTGGTTGGTTCCTCCAATGCGGTAAATCTGACCGACGGCAAAGACGGGCTGGCGGTGGGATGCTGTATTTTCTGCGCGCTGACGTATGCGGTTTTCGCGTATCTGTGCGGACATAAGATATTCGCCGCTTACTTGAGCATTCCGTTTATTCCCGGCGTCAGCGAAGCGGTGGTATTCGCGGCGGCGCTGGCGGGGGCCTGCATCGGCTTCCTGTGGCACAACTGTCATCCGGCGTCGATGTTCATGGGCGATACCGGCAGTCTGTCGCTGGGCGGAACCATCGGACTGATTGCGGTAATGGTCAAACAGGAACTGATTCTGGTTGTGGTCGGCGGCGTGTTTGTCATGGAAGCCGCTTCCGTTATCATACAGGTTACCAGCTTCAAACTTACCGGCAAACGGGTATTCCTCTGCACCCCGATCCATCATCACTTTGAGCAGAAGGGGTGGACTGAGACCCAGATTGTCGTACGCTTCTGGATTCTTGCCGGGATTCTGGCGCTGGCCGGACTGGCGACGCTGAAACTGCGCTGATCCGTCAAAAAAAGGAGACAGTTGTTATGAAAATCATGATTATGACTGATATGGAAGGCTGTGCCGGGATTCTCAATCACGATGATTGGGTTACGCCTGAAGGCAGATATTACGAAAAAGGCCAGCGGTTCCTGACCGGAGAGGTCAATGCCGCCGTCGCCGGCTTTTTTGAAGCCGGGGCAACCGAAGTAGTGATAATCGACGGCCACGGTTACGGCGGAATCGACCCGGAACTACTGGACGAAAGGGCATCGCTGAGCAGGGGAGCTCCCAAGCCGGTCTGGCCGTGGGGACTGGATAAAACTTTCGCCGGCATGGCTTTTGTCGGGCAGCATGCCAAAGCCGGCACTCCTTATTCGCATATTACCCACACCGGCTGGTTTAACTGCATTGACACGACCGTTAACGGCATTTCAATCGGTGAATACGGCAACATGGCGCTGTGCGCGATGGAGCTGGGCATCCCGACCATTCTGGCCTGCGGGGAACAGGCTTTAGCGGCGGAAGCCGCGGCGCTTACTCCCGGCGTTGTCACTGTCAGCGTCAAGCACGGCACCCTGCCGGACGGCCTGGACGCGCTGGACTGCGACTCCTACCGCAACGCCAAACTCAGCGCGGTTCACCTGTCGCCGCTGAAAGCCCGGAAAATGATTAAAGAGGGTGCGTTCAATGCATTGCTGAAGCTCAAGCATGAGCCGAAAGCTTTTTCCTATCCCAAACTGACGCCGCCGTATGTGCTGGAAATAAAATTACGGGCTGACGGCGACAAACCAGCCTATAGCCGCCGGTATGAACATCCAGACAGCATCATCTGGCTGTTGAATCTGCAATGTGAAGCATAGTTTTACTGGATTTTTTTCTTTTCCGGCATTAGAATATCTATACAATAATTTACGGTGGTGTAAAAGATGATTCGATGCAGATCAAGATTTTTATATGTGATGCTGATTTTTTCGGCAATTTCATTATCCTGCCTGTCATTATATGCCGCGATGTACTGCAGCGTCTGCAAAAAGCAGATCAAAGGCAGTTATTTAAAATACGGCGATAAGATATTCTGCAGCCAGAGTTGTCTGGATAAGACACTTCCCAAGTGTGCCATTTGCGGCAAAACCTGCAATGGCGGTTTCCAGAAGGACGGGAAATACTACTGTTCCAAGGCATGCCTGGAGAAGACTATGCCCAAATGCGCGCTTTGCGGCAAGCCGTTCAGCTCGGGAATGCTTTTCAGCACCAACGGCAAAGATGGTCCGGTTTACTGCGCGGAATGTGCGAAAAAGCCGAAGTGCTTTGCTTGCTGCCTGCCTAATGATTGCGAGCAATTGAGCGATGGCAGGTATATCTGCCGGAATTGCAAAGCAAGCGCGGTATTTAACGAAGAAATGGCTTTGCAGATTTTCAATGATGTCAGAAAACGGATGTATGAAGACCTTGGATATTCGACGCCGCATGATATCGAATTCTATGCGACAGATGCTAAAAACCTTGAGTCAAAGTCGAAAAGCTATTCTCCAGGCCAGGAACTTGGTTTATATGTCTGCAATTTTACCATGAACACCGTGACTAAGACTAAGGTCGGCTGGAATTTAAAAACCGAAGAAAAGACTGAGCAATATAAGAGCAATGAGAAATTTACGGTGTATGTCCTGTATGGACTGCCGCGAAAGAAACTGATTGAAGTCTGCGGACATGAACTGGCCCACGACTGGATGCAGGAAAATTTTCCCAAAACTCAGGATATTAAACTGAAGGAAGGCTGGGCTGAATACATCGCGACCAGGATCAATGATCTTTTCGGACAGTCGGAAATGAACAAGCGCATGGAGGAGAATCAGGATAAAATCTACGGCGACGGCTACCGGATGGTCAAAGATTTCGTCAGGCAGAACGGCATCGAGAACATCGGCCAGTTATTCCGACAGCATGAGGGGTGATGATTTTAGCCGGCAGGACACGGTTACGATGGACATAAAATCCGTTCCGGGCAGATCCAGCAGAACAGGTTTATCAATAGTGATTTTAGCCAGCAGACGCTTTATGTCATCATTGGTAATTCTTCGGTAATTTATGTTTTTGGACAGTACCAGCGTGAATGCCCGGACATTGTTTCTTCTCATCAACTCAACAAACTTTTCGAGATCCTGCCCGGAATTTACCTGCATGAACTTTTTACTGTAAAACAAACGCGGGTTTTCGGCAGGCAGCCAGAAAATATCCGAAACAATCACTTCATTGGCATTTTCCAGATGATTGTTCATGATGGCTACATTGTTTTTCATCAGGAACAGATTCTTTACACCCTTGACCTGAATGAGCAGACTTATTGAAAAAAGCAGAATTCCGAGACCGGCTATTTTCATCGCAAGCCGGCGGTTTTCCGTGCGGTAATACAGTTTTATCATTGCGTAAATGCATAGCGGCACCAGCAGCGGAAAGAGATAAATAAAATGCCGAGGCCCCCAGATGATTCCCATGTCATTTTGCGTCAGCACGGGGGCAATAACGATACAATAAATGACGGAAGTCAGCAGAATCAGTTTTATCCGGCGCAATCTGCCGGAGAAGAAAGAGCGCATGGACAGCAGCAAAGGCACCAGCAGTGGAGAAGAGGTTAACAAGCCGACCGTGAAAATAGTGTCTAGCACCGGTTGATTATTGTTCAACAGCATTAAGGTGAGAATGGCGGAACTGATAACTGTCAGCAGCATTATGACGAAGATCGCGGTTGTGCGTCCGGCGGGATTCTTAAACAGAATACCGGAGAAAACGGCCAGGATGAAAGGGATTGCCAGCAGGAAATAGCAATAATTATCCGCAAAGTCGCCGGAATTGAATTTCAGCAGGTAAGTATAGTATCCGTTTAACTGTTGCAGCAGAAACGAGACGCTGCTGTTTTCAGCTCCAGTATTGTGGGCGTAATACGTACTGCCGTGAAGCCCCAGGATATGTCCGTATTTTGCATATTGGATTGACCATAGCGATATGACAATAACCATAATTCCCGCGCAGGTCATTGCGATGTTGATTTTTTTATACTTCAGGATAAACATGGCAGCGACCAGCGCCGCCGCCAGAATATAAATGTCTTCCCGCAGAATTATTGCTGAACCCAGCATCAGCCCGGCCAGCAGGAATTCGTGCATGACCGTACGCTCTTCAGTGCGCCGGACAATCATTAATACCGCGGTGGTGGTCAACATTGCGGTGAGCGTCATTTCCCAGAACGTCAGGCTGTAGAAAAAGAATGGAGTGCACAATCCCAGCACCGGCAGCGACAGCAGGTATTTGTCGGGAAGTCTCAGCCGCTGAATGAGGCGGAGCGTCAACAGCAGTATTATTCCGGTGGAAAGGATTGAAATCAGATACAGCCCCCAATAACCGGCGGCCCTGTAAAAAAATGAGGCAAATGCTGAAAAGTAAGGCGGAAATATGGAGTAGACGTTGTCCTGGTGGCGCACGAAATGAAAGTTGCTGTACGGGAAGAATTTAAATTCAGGATCAATGTCGGCGGCGGGATAGGCAATCGCCTCGGTTCTGTCGCGGATAATGTTTTCCATGGTGATGAACTTATTGCCGCCGTCGGTGATCCAGAATACGTCCCGCGGCATCAGCGCGGTCAGCAAAGCATAAACCATGCAGATTGCCAGAATCAGCAGTACGGCTAAATATGTGCGCATGCTCAACGCCTCCATTTTTTATAATCGTATAAAATAACCGCTTATGTTAAACAAAGCAAAAGAAAATTCAGCTTATGATTGGTTATTAACGCCGGTAAGATTATATTGTAAAAACATTTTAAGGCAAATAATATCAAATGAGAATAGCCCGAGTTATTGTTGATTTATCCCTGGACAGGGGGTTTGATTATAATATTCCGGACAGTCTGGCGGGAAAAGTTCATGTTGGAGTTCAGGTCAAAGTGCCGTTCGGCAAGTCGTTCCGCCGCGGTTATGTGCTGAATATCATTGACCATTCCGAATATCCGGACAGCCTGAAAGATATTCATTCAATTTGTGAACACCATACCCGGATTCCGGAACCGCTGGTCAAACTTGGCCGCTGGATGTCCGAATACTATTGCTGCAGCCGGGAACAGGCGGTCAGGACGCTTCTGCCCAGGGCAGTGCGCAGCGGCAAGGTCAAACACCGTACCTTGAAACACTATTCCGTGGCGGATACCGCCGAAGCGGAAAAGTTCATCATTGAAAATTCCGACAAAAAACGCGCCGCCGGACAGATACAGGTAATCAAAACCCTGCTCAGTTGCAAAGAATTATCCCAGGAAAAGCTGATGAGTGAGGCCGGTGTTACCGCGTCAGCGGTCAGCGGCCTGATGAAAAAAGGGCTGATCGCCGAGGAAAAACGGGTGGTTCGCCGCGATGCTTATGCCGATGTCGAGATTATTCATTCCAAACCGCTGGAACCGACTCCCGAACAGGCGTCTGTGCTGAAAAAGATTTACGCGATGCTGGAGAATCCGGACGGCAGGAAGACCATGCTGCTGTACGGGGTGACCAACAGCGGCAAAACCGAAGTCTATCTCCAGGCTATTGCCAGAACATTGGAAATGGGTAAGGAATCCATTGTGCTGGTGCCGGAGATTTCACTTACGCCGCAGACTGTCCGCCGGTTCCGCGCCAGATTCGGCGACATGGTGAGCGTCCTGCACAGCCGCCTGACCGAAGGCGAACGTTTCGATGAATGGAGCAAAGTCAGTGACAGTCTGGTTAAAATTGTGGTCGGAGCGCGTTCCGCGCTGTTCGCTCCGTTCCGCAATCTCGGCCTTATCATTGTCGACGAAGAACATGAAAGCTCATACAAACAGTCGGAGTCCCCCCGTTATCACGCCCGCGATGTCGCCGTGATGCGCGGACATATTGAAAACGCCGTGGTCATTCTGGGCTCGGCAACCCCTTCCTTCGAGTCGTTTAACAATGCGCTTGCCGGTAAATACGAATTGGGCGAAATGCTCCAGCGGGTGCAGAATTGCCTGATGCCGGTGATGAATGTCGTTGACGGCCGCATCGGCGCCGTCGAACCGGGCAAAGTTACTTTTTTTTCAAAAATTCTGGTGGAAGCGGTTTTCGACCGGCTGAGCAAAGGCGAACAGACAATCATCTTCCTGAACCGGCGCGGCTATGCCCGCCAGATGATGTGCGAACACTGCGGATTTGTCGCCGAATGTCCGGACTGCTCGGTTTCCTACACCTATCACCGCCAGCGGGAAAGTCTGTCGTGCCATCTCTGCGGTGACGTGATCAAGGCATTTGCGCGCTGCCCGGAATGCGGCGCCGAAGATATCCGCTATTCCGGGATCGGCACTGAAAAAGTTGAAGCCGCCGCCATGATGATTTTCAAGGAGGCCAGGATCGTCAGGATGGATTCCGATTCCATGCGCAAGACCAGTTCTTATGAAGATGTGCTCAACCGTTTCCGGCGCGGCGATGTGGACATCCTGATCGGCACTCAGATGATCGCCAAGGGACTGCATTTCCCTAATGTTACGCTGGTCGGGATTATCAATGCTGACCAGAGCTTGTATATCCCGGATTTCCGTTCCTGCGAACGCACTTTTCAACTGCTTACCCAGGTTGCGGGCCGGGCCGGGCGCGGCGACGTCAACGGCGAGGTGGTCGTTCAGACCTGCAATCCGTTCAACGAAACGATTATGTATGCGGTGCGGCAGGACTTCCGCAAGTTTTACGAATATGATATGGAAGTCCGCAAAACCTTGAATTACCCCCCAGTCGGACACTTGATTGCGGTGCATTTTCGCGGTCCGGAATTGGGCGCGGTCAGCCGCTTCGCTTCGGAATTCATGGAAAAAATCCGGCCATGCTGTCACGATGAAATCATTGTCACCGAACCTGCTCCCGCCCCGGTGGAAAGAATCAAAGGAAAATACCGTTACCTGATAATTTTCCGCGGCGCCAAGCTGAAAACGCTCCGCGAAACGCTCCGCGAACTAATCCTTCACGGTTCCACTCCGCGCGATGTTGAAGTTTATGCCGACGTTGACGCCCAGTCCTTGATGTAATCTGGTTTCGTGTGCTACAGCCAGTCTTCGAACCAGGCATATGCGGCGTCTTGGGCAACTTTCGGGAAGGTATGCTGCTGATGATGATTAAAAAAGATGATTTTGTTTTCAGCCCCGTACAACCGGTACAGCGGCTTCACTTGCCGGATGTACAATTCATCGCTTAATTTGCCGTCGGCATTGTCGCCGCCGATGAGCAGGAAAGGTTTAGGCGCGATCAAAGCCAGGACTTCGTGATGAGACGAGGGGAAACCCCGCTCATGGACAGCCGCGCCCAGGTAATGTTCGGCATCCCAGTTGGACATATCCAGCCCGATACCCATCTCTGAACATACGGCAGCCTTGACGCGGGGATCGAATGCCGTCAAGTAGAACGCTTCCTTGCCGCCTAATGAATGTCCGATAGCGCCGATAAGTCCGTTTTCCAGGTATGGCAGGCTGCATAACACGTCAACCGCGCATTGCGCGTCCCAGAGCATTTTGCCCAGGCCGGTCCATGCGGGAAAATCCTGTTTCAGCCTGGCGACGGCTTTTGCCCATATTTGTTCTTCGGGGCTCCACAGGAAACAGCGGGGATTAATGGTAATGAAACCGCGTTTCGCCAGACGTAGTCCCATATCCAAATCAGGGGAGCCGGAGATGCCGGCGGTTTCGTCAATAGTATAATCCGTGTTCTGGTGCAGACAAACTATGCCGGGATGCCGTCCCGTAAGTTTTGCCGGCCTGATTAGATATGCTTCCACCGTACAGCCCGGATAGACGTCGTACTGGATTTTATCCCGAACGCAGTTGTCAATGTTTTCTGAAGATAAGGTTTTTAATCCGGTCACATTACGCTGTTCCGGGCCTTTGCCGAGAATTTTCATCCAGCTTGCCGTAATGCGCTCTTTTGCTTTTTCCCATTCTTCGATTGTGCCGAAGTCCCACATAAGTTATTTCTCCAAAATCTTGCATTTGATCCGCCGTAATGCGACCGGTTATTTGTATTATTGTCATAATATAAATATTGCTGTTCAAGACAAATATTCAAGCGCCGGAAGAAATGCCGGATAAAATTATCCGGATTGCCGGTTTATGGAATAATCAGCGCTGTTGCATATTGCAAAATTTTTAAAAATGTGTATTTTAATTAATGTAATATACATTTAGTTAGTAAAATATATAAATTTTGTGTGTTTTTCACACTAAGGAGTCGTTCAAAAATAACTGGTGCTTTCTACTGGTGTCTCGGTGGTACTTTTGGCTTTGCCGGTTCGTTACAAAGCTACGGCTTTGCTCCTCTCCGGCAACCCCAAAATTTCTCTCCGATACCCTCAGTATAAAAATACCACTTATTTCTTTACAACTCCTAAGCAGTCAGAAAGGGATTGAGATATGAGCAGCGCGATGAGATTTCGTCAGGTGCATTTGGATTTTCATACTTCGGGGGATATTCCGGAGATCGGTAAAAAATTTGATAAGCGGCATTGGCAGAGGACGCTGAAAGATGCGGCGGTTGATTCGATCACCTGTTTCTCATTATGTCATCATGGCTGGAGCTATCATCCGACTAAAGTTGGAAAGATGCATCCGCATCTGGATTTTGACCTGTTGCGGGCACAGATTGACGCATCGCATGAAATTGGCGTGAAGGTGCCGGTTTATCTTACGGCCGGAGTCAATAATGTTGCTTTCGGACTTAATCCGGCATGGCGCGAAATTTCCTTTGAAGGCAAATATGCCGGATGGACGACGAATCCGCTGATCCCCGGTTTTCATAAACTCTGTTTCAATACGCCGTATCTGGATCACCTTTGCCGCCTGATTGAAGAAGCGGTTGCGCTGTATCCGGACGGCGACGGTATTTTTCTGGACATTATTTCCCAGGGGTCGTGCTGTTGTCCGGTCTGCATGAAAGGGATGCTGTCCGAAGGTTATGATCCGTCTAAAGAAGCTGACCGGACGGCATATTCGCTGAAAGTACTGGAAAAGTATTATCAGCGCACGACTGAAGCGGCGAGAAGCAAAGACCCGGCGATGCGGATTTTTCACAACAGCGGACACATTGGACCGGCCTGGTTGAACCGGCTTAAATACTTCAGTCATCTTGAACTGGAGTCGCTGCCGACCGGCGGCTGGGGCTATGACCATTTTCCGCAGAGTGCGGCATTCGCCGGGAAGACCGGGTTGGAGTTTCTGGGCATGACCGGCAAGTTCCATATCAGTTGGGGCGAATTCGGCGGTTACAAGCACCCGGACGCATTGCGTTATGAATGTGCGGCAATGCTGGCATTCGGCGCTAAATGCAGTATCGGCGATCAACTGCATCCCTGCGGCAAACTTGACGAAAGCACTTACCATATTATCGGCAGCGCTTACCGCGAAGTTGCGCGGAAAGAGCCCTGGTGCCGGGATGCGGTCAGCCTGGCTGAGGTGGCGATTATCCCGCAGGAAGCGTTTTTTATTTATGACGGACGGCCTCAAGACAACAGCGGCGATATCGGGGCCGGGCGGATGCTGCTGGAAGCTCATATCCCGTTCGATGTTATTGCCCCGTCAATGGATTTTTCATCTTACAAACTGCTGATTCTGCCGGATGACATTGTGATTGATGGCGCGCTGAAAATTAAGCTGGACGCGTTTCTTGCCGGCGGCGGCAAACTCTTTCTGTCCGGTTCCAGCGGCCTGAACCGCGACCGGAACGCTTTTCTGTTCGATATCGGCGCGGAATATTGCGGGGAAAACGCCTTTGTGCCTAATTACATTAAACCGGATGCTGATTTCTCTCCGGATTTCTGCAATTCTCCGTTTGTAATGTATGGTAAGAGCCGGAATATAAAAGTTCGCGGCGGCAAGTCGCTCGGTAAAATTTATGAGACTTATTTTAATCGCGATTTCCGCCATTTCTGTTCGCATCGCCATACGCCCAATCTGCCCGATGCTTCGGAATATGACTGCGGTGTAATTAATGGCAATATCGCTTATATGCCGCATGCGGTATTTACCATTTACCGGCAAGTCGGCGCGGTGGCTTATCGCCAGTTCGTGATTAAAGCGCTGAAGACATTGCTTGGCAAGCCGATGATTGAAACCAATCTGCCGTCAATTGCCAGGATTGCCTTGACTGAACAGGTGGCGAATAAGCGCTATATTGTACATCTGCTCTCGGGCAGTCCGGTGAAGCGCGGCGGCGATTTTAATTTTATGGCGGAAGGCGCCCTTGCCATTAATGGCGGAATTGAAGTGATTGAAGACTTGATCCCATTGCACAATGTGGAATGTTCCATACATACCGCGAATCCGGTCAGGCAAGTAACACTGGAACCGCAGGGCAGCGAATTGCCGTTTGAAAACGACAACGGACGACGCTGCGTATTCAAAGTAAATGAGTTTACTTGTCACCAGATGGTGGCGCTGCATTATTAAAATCTTCTATCTGGAAGCGGCAACTTTTGCCGCTTCCGGATAGCTAGACCCTGTCCGAAAAGGTCCTAAAAGAAAATCCTGCCGGGTTTGACGGCGGCAATTTAACTGCCATTTCCGGCGTTTACAATAATATCTTATCCAGCGATCTTAATGCTTGCATTAATACAGTTTAAAACTCTATTTATTTAAGAGTTACTTTATTTATTTGAGGTTGCTTCATTTTTTTCAGGCTTTTTTCAGGCCGCTTTCTTTGCTGGCGGCCGGGCTGCAAGTTTATCCATCTCCTGCTTATGCTTAATTACGCCGATCCTCCAGAAATTGTTAACTATCATTTTCTCGGTCATCTCTCCCTTGACGGCCTCAATTCCCCGGCGGCTGAACCGGTACATGCTGAATTTATATCGCAATGTAA
>CAIKZE010000251.1 GCA_903831825.1 uncultured Lentisphaeria bacterium
TAAGCGACCAGTACCCGGGATTCATAGCGCTGCGAGCAGCAGCATCATCCCCTATTTGGTCTTGCTACGGGAGGGGTTTGCATTGCGACGCGGCTTACGCCTGCGCCCGGTGGGCTCTTACCCCGCCATTTCAACCTTACCTGGCTTTTCAGCCCGGCGGTATTCTTTCTGTGGCGCTGTCCTTCCCGCGGCTTATTGTCCGCGGTATCCTTCTTTTCAAAAGGACTCCCTGCTCTGTGTAGTCCGGACTTTCCTCTCCGCGGAGACCGCGGAGCGATTACCTACTGCAATCACACAACTCATTAATATAAATGTCCAGTCTGGAATAATCAAGCAAATCAGGCGGACAAAATTGCTTTAAATCCGGTTTATTTTTTTATGGCGGAAACATACATGGAATAGTAAGAATATGCAAGGGTAAAAGATGGCATCCCCAGGGGGATTCGAACCCCCGTTGCCGGGATGAAAACCCGGTGTCCTAGGCCTCTAGACGATAGGGACATGAATTCGGCCTCGCTGACGCAATGCCATCCGGAAAAGATGGCATCCCCAGGGGGATTCGAACCCCCGTTGCCGGGATGAAAACCCGGTGTCCTAGGCCTCTAGACGATAGGGACAACTGCGAAAAACGAGCCATACACTAAGACTAAAATCGAGAAATTCAAGCTGTAATATTAAAAAAAAACTTTTTTTTGGTAAACTATTCGTAATATACATCCGTAAAACCAAAAGAAATTTGAAATTTGGTCTATATCGGGATAAAATACCTGATTAAAATTATCGGGAGCACACATTTTATGATCAGATATCCGGCAATAATACTGCTGTTGGCAATGCCGCTGCTGGGCGGATGCTTTTTCGAAACATACCATGAAACCCAGACTTTCGATCTGGAACAAGCCAGACCATGCTGTCCGGAAAAAGTGGCTGTTGAGGTAAAAGACTTTGAAAATCTTTCCGGGGCCGGGCAGAAAATGCGTTACCGGACCGAACAGTACCGGATCGTGATTGACGGGTACAATAAATGGGTGCAATCCCCGGACATCATGGTTGCCAGATATTTTATGACCGCGTTTTCTCAGCCCGGCAGCAATATGCTTGACGATCGCAGTTATATTCTGTCCGGAACTTTGAACGCGTTTGATATAAACCTGACAACTAAAACCGTGTCCGTTCAAGTCACCTGCCAGTTGAAGGAACGCAAGACCGGGGATATCAAGCTGCGTAAAGAACTTTCAGCAACTGCCTCTTTCAAGCAGGATTCACCGGTTGAATTTGCGGAAGCCGCTTCAAAGGCGGTACGCGAAATCGCGGATAAACTTAGCGTCGAAATCGCCGCGGCTGCCGCATCTCCGGTCGCGGCAGGGAAAAACTGATATGCACGAAAAACAGCTCAGCCAGCTTTTTCTGCAAGTAGGGGAAGCCATCTGCATTATTTGCCGCGAAGCGAAAGTGCTGATGTCATTCACCGGCGAGCTCATATACTCCATGGCCGACACGGTCCGCCATCCGGGGAAAGTCAAATGGCAGACTACCGCCTATTACATGGATAAATCCGGCAGCGATGCCGTACCGATCGTTTCCCTGCTGGGGTTCCTGGTCGGAGTCATTCTGGCTTTTCAGGCTATCGTCCAACTCTCGCGTTACGGCGTGGAAAACTATGTGGTCAACCTGGTCGGAACGGTCGTTGTAACGGAGCTTTCCCCGCTGATTACCGCGATTGTTCTCGCCGGCAGGTCAGGTTCCGCGTTTGCCGCCGAAATCGGCACGATGAAGGCAACCGAAGAAATTGACGCCATGATTACCATGGGGTTTGACCCGTCGCGTTATCTGGTCATACCCAAAATCCTGGCGATGCTGGCGATTATGCCCTGCCTGACGATTTTTTCCGATGTCTGCGGAATTTTCGGCGGCATGGTCATCACCTGCAGCAAACTCGATCTCTCCCCTACGGAGTATTATTTCAAGACGCTTGAAGTAATCCATCCGATAGACCTGATGCAGGGGCTGTTTAAAAGCCTGTTCTTCGCCGTTATCATCGCCGCCATCGGCTGCATGAAAGGGCTGGATGCGGGAAAAGACGCACAAGGTGTCGGAAAGGCCTCGACCTCCGCCGTAATCAGTGCTATATTTATGATTATCCTGGCTGACGCTGTCATCACTGCGGCATTCAGCACCATATAACAATAAGGAACGATAATGGAACGGGCAAACAAGATTAAACTGGGAGCATTCATAATCATCGCGGCGACGATGATTGCCGGCAGTTTTTTCGTGGTTGGCATCACCAAGATCTTTGAGCCGAGATTTCAGGCGATGACCGTGCTTAATACCTCGGTTGAAGGCCTTGCTGTCGGTTCCCCCGTAAAATATATGGGCGTTCCGGTCGGACGCATTTCACGCATCAGCATGCGCGATATTGACGGATTCATTGATGTCTATTTCAGCCTGTTCCCCTCCTCGATCGACATGGTCAAAAAGAACGCTTCAATAGCCCCTTCAGACTCTCAGACCATAACCAGCATCATCGAACAGAAAAACCTGGCCTGTCTGCTCAACGCTTCGGGCATCATGGGCGGCGCTTACCTGGAACTCACGGTCAGCGAAGGCGACGGCTACGCCATGCCGGAAATGGAAGTCGTCCCCCCGTCGGGCGTCTTCTATATCAAATCCCGCACCTCGCACGTGACCAATGTGATCCAGAACATCAGCCAGACGCTTGAACAGCTCAAGAAAGTAAACTATGTCCAGCTCGCGGACAAATTTAAGATCACCCTTGACTGCGCCGAAAAAATCTTGAACAATCAGGACATGACCGATATGCTTTCCCGCTTCAACCGGATTTCTAAAGATATCGAGTACAGTACCGGCAATCTCCGCGAAGCATTCACCCAGGAACGCGTCCAGAAGCTGATTGAAACCGTGGACTATCTGGAAAACGGCACCAAAGCACTGGCCAAGTCGCTGCCCCCTGAGAAAATTGAACAACTTGCCAACTCCCTCTCCAAATCGCTCGAAGAAATCCGGGAGTTCCTCCATAACAGTGAAAACGGTCGTGATAAAGTAGTCGGCAATATCGGAGAACTCAAAGACCGCATGGTTCTGACGCTGACCCGTCTTGACCACTCATTAAACGCCATCGCCGAACTTATCAGCAGCGTTGAAAACGATCCCAACCAGTTCTTCACCGGCAGAAAAGAGAAAACCGTATTCAACGTTCCGCCGCCCCAACTGAAAAAATAACCGCTAGGGCAGGGGCAATTTCGGATGGGACCTATGGAACCTATGGAACCTATGGAACCTATGGAACCTATGGGACCTATGGGACCTGTGGGACCTGTGGTAAACATTTTGGACACCTCCTTTCCGACTGTGATTTTTCAAAATTTCCGAGACTTTGGAGTGCCGTTGAGCAGAGGCTGTTTTGCCCATGCGGCTACCAAACCCGGATGCAACGGGCGGGCAACCGCCCGACTCCGAGACTTTGGAGTTCTTGAACATAACTGTTTTGCCCTGCGCCAGCAGAACGGGCCGGACAACCGTCCGACTCCGAGACTTTGGAGTGTCGTTGAGCAGAAGTTTCAGCGGATTTTTCGGTGACACTCCCAGTCCTCCCAGTCCTCCCAGTCCTCCCAGTCCTCCCAGTCCTCCCATCGTCTTCCGGCAACTCCGAGACTTTGGAGTACCGTTGAGCAGAGGCTGTTTTGCCCATGCGGCTACCAAACCCGGATGCAACGGGCGGGCAACCGCCCGACTCCGAGACTTTGGAGTGCCGTTGAGCGGAGGCTGTTTCGCCCATGCGGCCAGCATAATCAGCCGGACAACCGTCCGACTCCGAGACTTTGGAGTGTCGTTGAGCGGAAGTTTCGGCGGATTTTTCGGTGACACTCCCAGTCCTCCCAGTCCTCCCATCGTCTTCCGGCAACTCCGAGACTTTGGAGTACCGTTGAGCAGAACTGTGTTCCGCAATGGTTATGCGCTGTCACAACCGCCCGACTCCGAGACTTTGGAGAGTTCTTGAACATAACTGTTTTGCCCTGCGCCAGCAAAACAGGCCGGCCAACCGTCCGATCCCATTATTCTCATTATTCCCATCGGTTCCAGCCGCAGTATCAGACATTTCCGACACTTTGGAGAGCGTTTCAGCACAACTATTTTCAAAGTTTTATCTTCGCGGTCTCCGCGCCTTCGCATAAGATATTCTGTTTCCCGGATTTCTGCTGTTCGTTCTGGCTTCTTTCTTAAGTTAAACCTTTACTAATTTTTATTTGTTGCCATTATCATAAAACATGTGTTCCTATATATATAGTGATTTTGTAAACTAAAAAACATGCAAGATGTTTAAAGGTAACATATTAAATCAAGAAATAAGCCTGAAAAAATACAGTTTAATTTCTTGGATATGTTGATTCATTCCACTTTATGGGGTAAGTTAGAACATAAAAAAAATATAAAAGCATTTAATAACTTATTCTGGTCCAAAATGAAAATATTGAATTTGAAAATCGTCTCCTGCAATGTCTTGTGGCGGGAACTATGTTACTATGCCTCGCTGTCGCCTAATAGGTTTGAATTCAAATACCTGCCTTTCGGACTTCACAACGATCCCAAACAACTGCGGGTGGAAGTGCAAAGGGCGATTGACGATACGCCAGACACGGTTGATGCCATCCTATTGGGTTACGGCTTATGCAGCAAGGGGACTGAAGGCCTCTGCGCCCGCAAGACCCGGCTGGTCATTACCAGGGGCCACGATTGCATTACCTGTTTCATGGGCTCAAGAACGCGGTACAAGGAATACTTTGATGCGCATCCCGGCACCTATTGGTACACGCCGGGCTGGATCGAGAACCATCTTTCGCCCGGCAAGGATAGATATGAAAAAATTTTCGAAGAGTATAAAAAGAAGTATGGCGAAGAGAATGCCCAATACTTGATGGAGATGGAACAGGACTGGTTTAACAAATATTCGACTGCCGCATACGCTGACCTGGAAGTGGGAGATGCTGACTACTACAAAACGTATACCCGTCAATGCGCTGAATGGCTGGGTTGGCAATACGACGAGCTAAAGGGAGATGCCGCGCTGCTCAAACGTTTCGTAAATGGCGATTGGAACTCCGACGAGTTCCTGGTCGTAGAGCCCAACCACCATATTGAAGCGACAAATGACGACGATATTATGCGGTCAGTACAAAACAATTGAAAATTGAAAATTGAAAATTGAAAATTGAAAATTGAAAATTGAAAATTGAAAATTGAAAATTGAAAATTGAAAATTGAAAATTGAAAATTGAAAATTGAAA
>CAIKZE010000252.1 GCA_903831825.1 uncultured Lentisphaeria bacterium
CAGCAGGACAAATGCGCTCAAAGAGTAGTCGAAAACCTTATGCAAATCGGACATCCTAGGATTTTCGATATCATCAGCTAGATAACAGATGGCGTAACATATGCTGCCGTTTCAATTCGCCTTGATCCAGCAGCGCTTTTTTTACTCCATAAGTTAAGAGTATATAATGCCCTCTATGTATTTACCGGCACAGAGGGTTTATTATTCAAGCCAGTCAGTCAAACATGCCGTTAACTTACTGTAATTGGCCAGAATGACTGCCGTTATAAATTTATCAAAATCATTCCATAAAGACCTGAGTATTTCGGGTAGTACACTTTATTATTTGAGTCTAAAGTCAATGCCCTGTCGAACTATGCAGGACGGTTCTGAATCAGCAAATAGCAATGGCAGGTTGGGTATCAGCATTCCGTTAAAGTAGCCGGAGCATTCAGAGCATCAATACTTCAGGAAAATGATGCTGTTGATCGGGGTTAGTTGACGGTATAAGACCTGTTTTATCGTCTCCAGGCCAATACAATTTGACGATGATTGAAGCTGCATGACCGCAGATGCAGAATTAAATTATATCCTGGTTTCAGTTAAGACGTGAGGCTGATTCCCTTTGGTTTTCTGCTTGCTTTATGCCTGGTTCAGTGGTATCTTTAGCCTGAAAGTAAAAGTATTGTTACAGCCTTTGAGGATTTAGATTATGGATGAGCATCCGGTAAAGAAAAAATCAAATATCAGTCACCGCTTCCTGGATGAAGCCGGAGATACTACGTTCTTTGCGGATAATAAAGTAATCATCGGGAATTGTGGCGTGTCGCTGTCATTCGCAATCGGCATGGTAAAAATCAATGGCGACTTGAACAAGGCCAGAGAACAAGTTGTCGCTCTACAGAAACAGGTGGAACAGGACGAATACCTGAATGTCATTCCCAGTGTCAAAAAGAAAGTCGCAAAAAATGGTTTTTTCTTTCATGCTACCGACGATGCCCCGGAAGTAAGACAATTGTTTTATAAATTCATCAAGACATTGGACTGTTCGCTGGAAATGGTCGTTGCCCGTAAAATACCGGACCTATACACTCGGAAACACAACGGCAGGGAGAGCGAATTCTATGCTGATATTCTCTCCCACCTGATCAAAAACAAACTGGTCAAAGGCAATAAATTAGTATTGAACATTGCCAGCCGCGGCAATACCACCAGTAATAAGACATTGAACATGGCGCTGGAAAAAGCTACCAGCAGAGCGGCGCAAAAGCACACTGCGGAATCCATGACTACCGAAATATGCTTCAATGTCCAGAATCACCATACCGAACCGCTGCTGAATATAGCCGACTATATGTGCTGGTCAGTACAACGGGTTTTTGAACGCGGAGAGACCAGATATTATGATTTTATCAAGGAACAAATTCCGGTAATCGTCGATATTTATGATTTTGATAAATATAAGAATTTCGGCAACTATTACGGCAAGAAAAACTATCTGACAGCTTTAAATAAAATAAGCCCGCATTCACCCTGAGAAGGATACCCTTCACCGACATGAAGTCGTATTTCAAGTGACGCAGGCTCACATATAATATAAAACTCTGAATTCAGAAGTCAATGCCAGATATTTAAAACAAGCGCAAATAACATGATTTGCAAGATTTTACACGCTATTTTTATCTTATATTAAGCCACATTTACTGCTCGGATCTTGGACAATCCCGGTTTTGATGGCGATAACGAGCCTGTTTATGCCTGGTTCTTAACTACTCGACGACACTCAATCAGAAGTCCAATACTCCAACCTGGCTCAAGGGAACTTTTCCTTCCAGACTTCCGAAGAATAAAAAAGTGGACATCACCAGTAATATCAGCCAATAAACCATTGTAAAATAAAATATTTGCATATAATTTGCATATTTATCTATTTGCAGTATCTTATTGCAGGATAAATCAACGGGAGAATGATTATGTTGATAAATTTTAAAGTCGGTAATTTTCGCTCGATAAAAGAGCCGGTTACGCTTTCTATGGAAGCGGTCGGCATTCATGAACTGGAAGAGACCAATACTTTTGTTGCGCTGAAGAAGGAACGGCTGCTGAAAAGCGATGTTATCTACGGGGCCAATGCCAGCGGTAAAAGCAATTTAGTCAGGGCTGTTTCATTCATGCGTTACTGCCTTGAAACGATGTCCACGGAATTGAAACCGGAAGAGGCAATCCCGATAGAGCCGTTCCTTTTATCCAAAAGCACTGCAACCGAACCGTCACTTTTTGAAGTTGAATTCATTGAAAAAGATAAACGCTACCGCTATGGTTTTACGCTTGATGCGAAGAAAATCCATGCGGAATGGTTATTCCTGACCAGTGGGAAGGAATTTCCGCTTTTTATCCGGGAGAATGAAAATTTAACGACCGTCTCACCGCAATTTGAAGAAGGGAAAACCTGGACGAAGATGACGAAAAAGACCAATTTGCGGCTCCGTTCCAATGCCTTGTTTATTTCCTCGCTTGGACAGCTTTTTGAAGGTGCGCCGGATAAAGAACTTCACAGCCATAATGTCCGGGACTGGTTCAATAAAGTCCTTATTATCCCTGGTCTTTTTGACGAAGAAGCAAAAGGATTGACCATCAAAGCGTTGCGCGAACATAATTCCTTTGCCGAGTCGTTAAATGGTTTTATTCCCAAATTAGATTTAGGCATCAACAAAATCGCGCCGGTATTCAATGAAGACAATGAAGGCGGAATTAAATATAAGATTCAAACCGAACATTTAACTGAAGATAATGAGAAGATATTCCTGGATATGGAGCACAATGAATCAGAAGGAACCAATAAAATATTTTCTATTTCCTCTTTGCTGCTAGGGGTATTGGCCCAGGGCTCTATCCTGTTTTTCGACGAATTTGATGCGCGGCTGCATCCATTGCTGACTCGGCGCTTGCTGGAGTTATTTCATGGGACAAACACGCGGAATGCCCAGCTTGTTGTGGTATCGCATGACACTAATTTGCTGAGTCCTAAATTACTCCGGAGAGACCAAATCTGGTTTGCGGAAAAAGAGAAAAATGGCGCAACCAAGTTGACCAGCCTGGCGGAGTTTAAGAAGATCCGCAAAGGGGAATCCTATGAGCGGAACTATATTGACGGCCGTTATGGCGCTATTCCGTATCTCGGCGATTTCACTCCATGGGAGAAATAGCAAAAATGCAAAAACCATGGGAGATCAAAAGAGTCCGGCGGCAATTGAGCATCAGGGAGCCCAAGGCTAAATTCCTTATTTGTACCGAAGGCCAGACGGAGAAATTGTATTTTACCGATTTCCGACTTACTTCCGCTAAGATTTGTGCGCTTGCAGGCGATGCCTTGAGTCTGGTCAAAGAAGCAGCGGCATTAAAAAAGCGGATGGCCGGTGTTGGCGATAAATTTAATCAGTACTGGGTGGTCTTTGATAAGGATGAAAATTCTCAGGAACGGATCAGTAAGGCGATTAAGCTGGCGGAAGTAACCGGCTTCCGCTGGGCTTTTTCCAATCCCTGTTTTGAAATCTGGTATCTGTTTCACTTTATAAAGATGCGCAGTGCCACAACTGCCCAGGAGTTAAAAACCAGACATTTGCCGCAAACAGGCCGTATTCCGGAATATCATGAAACCTTGCCAGGAGTATACTCGCTTTTAAAAGACAGGCAGGCGAAAGCAATTGATCACGCCAAAAGGATTATTGCAGAAACTGAAGGCTGGCGCAAGAAGCTTGCATCGGCCAACCCGTCAACGAATGTGCATGAGTTGGCGGAGCAAATTAACAAGTATCTGTGAATCACGAATAGGCTAAAGTCAGTATGCCGTTGAACTATATGAACGGCATCTGGGTTACTTCCCGCGACCGTTCATTGGAGTGGTTGTTGAGCTAATCTTCAGGAGCTTAATAACGGATACTTTTAACAGAATGACAGAAACAACGTCCAGTCCAAGACGGCTGACGAATTGCCGGTAATCCGTTTTTGGATTTTTTTTGGACTTTTCTTGAAAAGCCGTTTGGCAGGGATTAGATTGATAAATACTTATAGAGAATATTTAAGTACTTAACATAACGGATTTTGGGAGGACGCCTCATGAGCAAAACCTATTCCAGTCAAAAGCTTACGCGGGAACTGAGCAAGCAGTTCGGCGATCAAGTGCGGCCGGTAAAGATAGAGATGAAGTATACGAAAGAGGTCGGTGCCTTTATCCGGAAGGTGGAAGAAGCCCATCGCGCCACAGCCAATAGTAAATTGGTTTTCAAATAGACCGGAGCTGTTTGATGGATCAGCACCGGATTTGCAAAGCAGTAAAAACTACTTTCATTGATATAACTAAAAACTTTTCCAGTTTTAAGTTTATTGAAGATTACTTTCTCTCCGAATTCCCGGCTCTTCACCGTTGCTTTTCTCTCGGACGGTCGTTTGAGGCCCAGACCTTAGTCTTGGAAGAACTCGATATTTCCGGGACTGGTATCGTAAAAGAGGAGAATGATGAATTACTGCAACTTTTTCCAGATTTTAAGCCGTTAGGCTTACTGCGTCTTTCTTTCTGGCGAAGCAGATTGAAAAAAACTTCTGACTTGGGAAAAACAGGCACAGGGGAGTTAATCGGCTATGCAATCATCAAACAAGATCGCGTTCCGTCCCAGTCCTATAATGGATGGCATGTGTTCGAGGCGGTTTTCCTTAAATACATTCATAAGCATAATTACATTCCGGACGGGGTTGAATATTCCGTTCTTATTGGTGCCAAGGAATTTAAAATCCCAGGGGTGCTTTATTGCCAGCAGAACGGGTTAAACAAATCATGCGCCCACGTTGCACTCCGCACCCTGTTGTCGCGCATGTGCCCGACACAGCCTCTATCATATTCCATAATGAATCAGATTGCCCGGATAACATATTCCGGGGATGATATATACATGCCATGTAAGGGGTTGCGCGTAAATCAGATTCGTGCTATTCTGGATCATTTCCAGGTTTGTTATCATGACATAGATTATGAGGAAGCGGCAAGCGAGAGAAGAACAGATATCCCATATCAGAAGTTGTTATATCCCGGTATAGAATCAGGATGTGGCGGGCTACTTGGATTTAATATGTCTGGTCCAGAAGCAGGCGATTCACTACACATAATTCCATTTTTCGGTCACACCTTTAACAAAGACACCTGGGTTCCAGATGCTGATGCAGCCTACTTCAACGTCGGTTGGGGACATTACATTCCAAGTGAAAGCTGGACCAGCAGCTTTATCGGGCATGACGATAACTTCGGCCCCAATTTTTGTATTCCTCGGCTTTATGTGAAAAAGGAAAACGTCTGTTATGTCGTTGAACTGTTAAAACCTAAAGTAAAATATGGCGGGATGATTGCTGAGGCGTATTCACTACAGTTCCTTCATTCTTTTTTGTCGTCTCCCGATATGGATCATAGCAGTAATCCTTGGTTGCTAAGGCTTTATAAAGCAACCATCCATGAACAAAGAGTAGTATTACGAACTCTAAGTGTCAGCCGTGAAACCTATTTGCGTCATTGGAGTGAAGTCAAAGATTGGGACGGAAACCGGGAAAATGCCAATATCATTAAAAGCCTACAGGCGCAGCTTCCGGAAACTTTATGGATCGTGGAAATTTCTTTACCGCAGCTCTTCCCTGCAAACGAAAGGAAGATAGGCGAAATTGTCATGGATGCGCTTAAAAAGAATGATTCGAGCAAAGATATTGACTTCAACCTGTTTTTACTGGTACGCTTACCGGACAGGTTTTATACTATTCGCGGCCAAAATCAATACGGGCCATCCTTTGTCTCGTATCCCAGTAACTTAAAATCGCATGTGCCGGTTCTGTGCCAAAATCGCTAAATCTCATGGCGTTGTTTTTCCGCATGCTTTGAAATGGATAAATATAACTGTTGCAGAACATTGATTTCAGAGCTCCCTGGGTAATGCTGTTGAGGGTGCTTTATTCTTCCTTGTAGCAAAATATATAGCAACCCAACCCGGGAGTTTTCGGGTTCATTTTGCGGTTTATAATTTTCCAGACTCTTTTCTGACAGGTCACTTTCCAGATCCGTTTAAGCCTTTGAAGATTATAGATAAAACTATCTGCACCGCATAGAAAATTCAGGCTCTCGTCTGGTTGCTGGCCATGCATTTTGAAACTTGCTGCCGGACAATCATACGGCCTTACCGATTAGAACAACTTTTTCACGAAATAACAGGTCGCTCCGATAAGGAGATATCCGATGCCAACCCCGATCACGGCTTTTTCAACCGTCTTCCATGACGGTTTGATAGCCGCAGCACTGTCCGCCGGTTCCGTATGCATTTGTTCAACTCGATTTATGATGCCTTGAACAACTATTACTGCATTCCTTTCGTCCTCCGAGGCAATACATCGACCAGATATTTCAGTTATCTCTGCCTGAAGGCTTTTTGCTATCTTCACTGCTTCTGCATGTTGCTGTTCAACAATGGCAACCCTGGCCGGATCACCATCGGTTTCTGCGAGTTCTTTTATCCGCAGTGTTTCCAACTCAGCAATGACTTTTTCATATATTTTAATGCTCATGATTGCTCCCTCTTTGTTTTTAGTTGTCGTGGCTGACGGTTTAACTATCTGCTCCACATCGATACTTCCTGCTCCCTTCTATTTACCAGCCAGGAATTTGGAGTCCTGCTGCCTGGCAAAAATACTGCCTTGCGCAGTTCGCTGGATACATCACCATAGTCTCGTTTTTGATTCAGCAACCGTAGGATATTGCTGTTCGTGAATTCAGGAATCGAAGAGCTGTAAATATAGGATATAAGCGCGTCTTTCTGATGCCTGGTCAGAGGAACTTCAACGATCGTATCCAGATAACTGTCAATAATCCTGATATTGCGCAGCAAACGCCAGTTCGCCATATTTTCCGTCATGGCATTTTTATTTACCGGATTGGACAAATTATAATCGCGGTCGCCATAGCCGATTATACGAACACCATCTCGAACATACCAGGTTGAATGAAATCCCTCGATCCGGCGCAGAAACATATAAATATCCTGGCATTGTGCTGGAACAGCGAGCTGACGCGGTTCCAAATCCCATAATTCAAATGCCGACAACGTTACATTGACTGCCAGCAAGGCGATTATCATCATTGCTTTCATAGATGCCTCCAAATATGAGAAATATTATTTAAAACTCACAGGGACGACACAAAATGTCGTCCATGTGATTAGCTTGAACAAATTTTATCGTCCCCCGTGTCCACCAGAACCGCCTCCGCGAGTTCCACCACCACGATAGTCTCCGCCGCCGCGTCCGCCCCAATATCCTCCATGATAGTTATTGCCCCATCCCCGGTTATTGCC
>CAIKZE010000253.1 GCA_903831825.1 uncultured Lentisphaeria bacterium
ACAGACGCCGAAGTCACACCGCCGGAATAGACCATCTGATAGCCGTCGTTGATAATTGTTCCAAGCCCAATACCGCCCGAGGAAATATATTGCCGGGCCCAGCCGCCGTCCAGCGAGGCGCTGACCGCAATTCCGAAAACTGACTGACGCGCATAATCATAGGTCGCGCTGATAACAGTATTCGACGCCGTTGCTCCGGCGGAAACCGTCTGCGTCCCCCCGTCGCAAATCTTGCCGTTTATATCCGCGCCGCCCGAACTGACGACTTCGAGGCCGCCGGTGCTGACAACCGTGCTGCTCGCCGCGCCACCCGCAAAAATATCCTGCTCGCCGCCATCATTAACGGTAGTGGAATTCGCTCTGCCTCCAGAGGAGACACGTTGCATGCCACCAGCGTTGATGGTAGTAATGTTTGTCACGCCGCCGTTAACTATACTTTGAGTTCCAGCGATGACTGTTTGGCCTGTTACTGTTGTTGATACAATTGGTGTAAACGCCATTTTCACTCTCCTCCCTTTATTTTAACTTTTAACTTTCGGTTGTTTAACGTGTTTCTGGAATACCAGTATGCATTTAATAATATTAATGACCTGATCTACGGAGTAATCGGCGTTCGGGTCAACCAGTTCCATGCCGTTCAACTGCAAATTTTTCAAGTTCACCTTCGTTCCCCCTTTTTTAACATCCTGTTTTTAACCACAGAGGCACAGAGACACAGAGAAATCCTTTTTTACCACGAAAGGCACGAAAAAACACGAAAAAAGACAAATACCTTTCACCATGAAGAGCATGAAGTTAATGAAGAGAAATTCTTTATTTTAAATAAAAACTTCAATTTCTTCATGTTCTTCATGGTGAAACGGTTTTTCTTATCCTGAATATCCTGTCCATCCACGCCTACGGCGGGCAAGCCCTGTTAAAACGATAATTTTTTGCCCATTCTGGCTATAATTATTGCACCCATTCCGGGTTAATTTTTGCCTTTTGCCTTTCCCATTCTATAATCCTGTCACCCATTCTGGGTTATTTTTAATATTAAACTTTTATCTTTTTACTTTTGTCTTTTATCTTTGCCCAATTTGTCTTTCCCATATCTATAATCCTGTCACCCATTCTGGGTTATCTTTAATATTAAAACTTTTATCTTTTTACTTTTGTCTTTTATCTTTGCTCATTCTTATGTAATCTCTTCAAATATTTTATTATATAAATCTGGTTTTTCGAAAGTGACGATGTGCAGCATTTCGGTGGCTTTACGGACAACGGCGGGGCGGGTGGATTTATCGCGATCCACCAGTTTGTCAAGCTTTTCCAGTTCCATTTCGGAATATAAAATATTCACCGGAATTGTTTTTTTTGAATTAGAATTCCCCATTTTAAAACATTTCCCCTGTCAAAACAATACTCCATAAAGCAGACGATGTCTTTTCAGAAATTCCGCATTAGATTATCGCTACTCCTAAAAGTTTCCCATGATGAAAAATAATATCATAAGTTGCATACTGCAAATCATTTATTTAATAATTATAAGACTTTTTTATCCAGTCTTAGATAGTATTACTATCGTTTCATATCGTCGTGTCGCATTTTTCTGGGAAAGTTCCGGAGGCGGACTGCAAGAAACTTGTTCTTTGTCAGGCGCTTTGGCCTGACTTTTGATTGCGATCCAGCCGGTCTTAATGCTTCATGCAATAATTTAACAATTCCAACTTATTTAAGGTGATTTTGCTTTTTGAATTTTTCTTGAAATTCTATTTGAAAGGATTAGATTGATACACCGTTTAGTGAATATTTACAACCATATGACGACATTGGGGGGAATCATGAAAAGAAGATTACTTACAGGAATAACGGCGGTTGCTGTAATGTCGTTTTTGTGTTCATGTGTCAGCACTTTATCATCAAGTTTCAAGCCAAGTCCGCCCATCCGGCAGGAGGCAGTGGTTGACACAATCAAAGTATGCAAGGCGGTTGAAGATCGTCCGCTGGGCGGAAAGTCACGAATTGGGGCTGGGTTTCTTGCCTTAATTCCTTTAATGCCATTTGCCTCTCAGCAATTTACCCCGGAGCGTTACATGGCAAATCAGGCAGGTTTGCAATATTCTTTCCTTGAAGATATCAGTCAGACAGTAGATAAGGATTTGAAAGCGTCTGGAATCGCACGGCATATAGATCTATTGTCCGTGGAACGACCGGAATTTCCATTGGCTCCTAGTTGTTATGTGCTGTGCCTGACTTTGCATGAAGGTATCTGGAATCGTAATTTCACAACTTACGGACTATCATTCGCCGGAGCGATTTTGTGGCTTGGCCTGCCGGTTTCGTATGGCAGTGTGATATTAAAAATTGAAGCTATTATGTATGACCGCAATGGCAAGCAGTTGGGCACAAAAATATGGTTGCAGCAAATCAGACTAACGGAATGGATATACTCGTCTCCAAGCAGAGTGCCGCGGCGTCTATTAATTCTGTATGATCGTATTTCGCCGGAACTACGACAGTTTGTCACGGCCACACTGGAAAAAGCACGGTCTGATGAACCGCCAGAAACACTATCCATCAATACACCGAAACCTGTATCGGCAGATAATATTACCAGAAAACTTGAAATATTAAAAAACCTAAAAAAAGACGGAACGATTACCGAAGAAGAATATCAGGCAAAAAAGAAAAAATTGATTGATGAATTGTAGAGACAGCAGTTAAGCCTACAAGAACAGTTTTTTTTGACAAGTTCATTCAAGTATTTCATATTTTTAGATTTATTTTCTAATACCGAATCGCAATCTTAAAGCAAGTAAAGATTGCGATTCGGTATAAGCGGGGACTTCGCAGTCCAATCCTCCTACGGCGGACAAGGAATTGCTGCGCAATCATAGAAAATGCCGAAAAAAGTCATGAGTTTAAAAATGCATTTAAAAGCGTTATTTGAACCTATTTTCACAGTTTCCGTTGACAAAAACTCCTATATATGTAGACTTTGATTTAAAATTGATAATTTTTAAATGGGATATTTTTTATCCACTAATTACACTGATTGTCACGAATTCGTTTTTCTTCGTGTCCATTCGAGCCACGCCTCCGGCGGGTAAACAATTCGTGGAAGAAAAGGATTGTGTTCAGCGGCTATCCAAAGTCTCGGAGTGGGGTAAATAATTGAAAATTGAAAATTGAAAATTATAAAACGGGGAAAGCAAAAGATTGGAGCAAAATGCATTGTGCTCAACGACTATCCAAAGTCTCGGAGTGGGGTAAATAATTGAAAATTGAAAATTGAAAATTGAAAATTATAAAACGGGGAAAGCAAAAGATTGGAGCAAAATGCATTGTGCTCAACGACTATCCAAAGTCTCGGAGTGGGGT
>CAIKZE010000254.1 GCA_903831825.1 uncultured Lentisphaeria bacterium
TACTGAATTAGTATTGCTCAAAGCGTCCTGAGAAACAGAACGCCCTATACGGAGGCAAGTTGAACTGGGGCTTGAAAACTCCAGGGCGGCTACGTCTAAAAAAGTGTCAACTATCTATAACACTTTTTGAAACATGCCGAATAATTGACATATAAAAATGACGGAAAACTTTAAAACTCCGCCATTTCCATCGGAGGAATTTTTACCCTGCAATATATGTAAAATTTGTCATTTTCACTTCGGGATATTTCGCGAAACTTGTCAAGTTTATTTCTTAACAACTCCTTCCCTGGATCTTTATTGAAGACTGGCGGACAATTAAATTCGTTTTCAGGATTTTCTTTCTGGGTGATATTTTCAGTTCCGGATTAATCATACGGGACAACAGCATTTCCGCCGCGTGGCGTCCGAGTCCGATGGCATCCTGAAAAACGGAGGTAAGCGGGATTTGCGCAAATTCCGTTTCTATTGTGGCGGAAAAACCTACCACTGCGATCTTTTCCGGAACTGCAATGCCTCTTTCCGTCAAAGTCATGCATGCCCCGATCGCCAGCGGATCGTTGAAGCAGAAAATCGCATCGGGAGACAGTCCGCTGTTCAGCAACAGATTCATTCCTTCGCGGCCATGCTGTAGTTCCGAGCCGATTTTCAGAATCCATTCATCGTGAAATTCCACTCCGCCGTCAGCCAATGCGGCCAGATAGCCCCGGCGGCGTTCACGGGCGACATAAGATTCAGTGCGCGGGGCGAGATGAACTATCCGGCGCATTCCCTGGTCAAGCAGATGCCGGGTGGCGTCGTAAGCCCCGGTAAAGTCGTCAACCAATACGGCATCGGCGGCAATTGACGGCAACATGCGGTCAAGAAAAACCAGCGGACAATTCTGCTCCAGAATCAGCCGGGCGGCTTTTTCGCTGTCCTCTTCCAGCACCGGACTCCAGATAATGCCGTCCACTTGCCGTTCGAGCAGTGCGGAAATTTCGTGGAATTCCTTGATCGGATTGTCGTAGGTGCAGCACAACAAAATGCGGTAGCCGTTGGGCGAGAGAGAGCTTTCGATATTCTGCAGGATAGTGGGAAAAATCGTATTGGAAAGTTGGGGAATTACCACTCCGACGGTCATGGAGGAACTCTTCTGCCCAAGCGCATAGGCCATCCGGTGAGGAACATAACCCAGGGTTTCGGCAACCTTTTCGATCTTCCGTTTCTTTTCCAGTCCGACGCCCGGTTTTCCCTGCAATGCACGCGATACCGTCATTAGTGAAACACCACAAGCGGCGGCAATATCTTTAATGGTGGTTTTGTTTGAGTCCATAACGTTAATTTCACGTTAAAAATTGCGATTAGATTTTCTCCTGTTGCTTTATTAAACAGGAAAGTTTAAGATAAACATAACGTTAATTAAGAATAATGTCAATCTGGAAATAAAATAAATGTTAAAACTGGAAAAAACTGATTTTCTCAATTGGAAGAACTGTTTACGACTGACCAACGGCGAAACCGAACTGATTGTTTCGACTGAAGTCGGCCCCCGGATTATCAGCTACCGGAAAACGGACGGACGCAACTTCTTTAAGGTTTTTCCCGAACAAATTGCCGGAGGTGATGCCGGAACGTGGACCAGCTACGGCGGTCACCGCCTCTGGCACGCGCCGGAGGTCTTTCCCCGCACTTACTATCCAGACAACTCCCCAGTACCATACGAATGGGACGGTATAACGCTGAGTTTTCGCTGTCCGGAGGAGTCAACCACCATGTTGCAGAAGGTCATTACCGTCGAACTTGCCGAAACGGGAACGGAAGTACGCCTTGACCACCGCATCTACAATCGCAACCTGTGGCCGGTCGTTTTTGCGCCCTGGTGTCTGACAGTGATGGATGCCGGCGGCCGGGCGATTATCCCGCAGGAACCTTATGTCCCGCACGGTCAGAACCCCGGCGAGTCATTCGAAGCGGCGCGACCGCTGATATTGTGGCAATTCACCCGGATGAACGATCCCAGATTTATCTGGGGCGGGAAATACATTCAGTTCAAAGAAGACAGCCACTATTCCTCCAAGCAGAAAATCGGCATTACCAACAAACAGGGCTGGGCCGCTTATGTTCTCCACGGCCAGTTGTTCCTTAAGCGCCATGATTACGAAGCCGATGCGGTTTATCCCGACGGTGGCTGTAACGCCGAATTTTTCACCATGCCCGGCTTTCTGGAAATCGAATCGCTTGGACGGCTGGAGTCAGTCGCCCCCGGCGACTGCGCCAGGCTTACAGAACGCTGGAGCATTCACAACATCAATCCGTCAGAAGACGAAAACGATATAGACAACCAACTGAAAGGAATCCTTTAACATGAACATTCCAACTATGATGAACGGAGCAATCCTGCCCGGCAACAGCACCGTGGAATTTCGCAACTTTGAAGTTCCCGTTCCGAAACACGGCGAAGTACTGGTCAGAACCAAGGCATCGACCATTTGCGGCAGCGATATTCGCTGCATCTATCGCGAACATACCGGCAAGGGCCCCGAAGGCTATCAGCCGGGCATGATTGCCGGGCATGAACCGGCCGGGCAGATCGTTGCCGCCGGTCCTGGCTGCCGCCGCTTTAAAACCGGCGACCGGGTAATCATTTACCACATCTCCGGTTGCGGCGTCTGCAATGATTGCCGCCGCGGCTATATGATCAGTTGCACCAGCGATCAATATCGCCGCGCATACGGCTGGCAGCGCAACGGCGGGATGGCTCCTTATATTTTGGCGGAGGAAAAGGACCTGGTGGCATTACCCGATACTCTCACTTATGCCGACGGAGCCCAGGTGGCCTGCGGTTTCGGCACCGTTTATGAAGCGATTGAAAAGGTTGGCGTATGCGGTAATGACGCGGTACTGGTGGTCGGCCTCGGTCCGGTCGGCCTGGCCTGTCTGATGCTATGCAAGGCGCTCGGAGCACAAAAATTAATCGGCTCCGACCTCTCGCCGGAACGCGTCGAACTGGCCCGTAAATTGAATCTGATTGATGCCGTTGCCACTACCGCGGCGGAGGTTAAAGCGCTTACCGGCGGCAACGGAGTGGAGCGCGCTTTCGATTGTTCGGCGGCGGACGCCGGGCGTCAACTGGCCGTCCGCGCCACCCGGAAGTGGGGTAAAATTGCCCTGGTCGGCGAAGGCGGCAGCATGGCGGTCAATCCCAGCCCGGATATGATTCACGATCAGAAAACCGTCTACGGCAGTTGGGTCACCTCGATCTGGCGGATGGAGGAACTGGTTGAACGGCTGGTGCGTTGGAATATTCATCCGGAAAAGCTGATTACTCACCGTTTCCCGCTCGATAACGCCGCAAAAGCCTATGCGCTGGCGGCGGAAGCCAAATGCGGTAAAGTAGCGGTATGTTTTGACGAGGAAATGAAGTAATCATGGAAAATATTATTCCTGTCAATTCTGCGAAGGTACCTTGTTTCACCACTTATACCGGGGCGAAAATACCGGCGGTAGGGTTCGGCACCTTCGGCAGCGACCATGTGTCACCGGCACAAATGGCCGAGGCGGTAAAATGCGCCATCCGGCTCGGCTATCGCCATATCGACTGTGCCGCGGTCTACGGCAACGAACGCGAAATCGGCGTCGCGCTGCGCGCACTTTATGCCGAAGGCGCAGTCCGGCGCGAAGACCTTTGGCTCACCTCAAAAGTCTGGAACGACCATCACGGCGACGGCGACGTCCTGCTTTCCTGCGCGCAGACGCTCAAGGATTTGCAGACTGACTATCTTGATCTGATGCTGATTCACTGGCCGTTCCCCAACTACCATCCGCCGCACTGTTCGGTGGATTGCCGCAATCCCGACGCCCGGCCTTACATTCATGAAAATTTTATGCGTGTTTACCGGCAACTCGAACGCCTGGCGGACATGGGGCTGGCCCGGCATATCGGCATCTCCAATGTGACAATCCCGAAACTGAAGCTGATCCTGCGCGACTGCCGGATCAAGCCGGCGGTTAATGAAATGGAAATCCATCCTCATTTCCAGCAGCCGGAACTTTATGAGTTCTCCAGGGAAATGGGTCTGCTGAACATCGGCTACTGTCCGCTTGGCTCGCCGAACCGGCCGGAGCGGGACAAGACTCCGGGGGACACTGTGGACATGACCGATCCGGTCATTGTGAAGATCGCCGAGGCACATCATGTTCATCCCTCAGCGGTCTGCCTGAAATGGGCGGTGCAGCGTGGTAACGCGGCCATTCCGATGTCATGCAACCCGAAAAACATTTACGCCAATCTCGCCGCGGTTTGCTCCGATCTTCTGACCGGGGCGGAAATGGCGGCAATCGCACAAATTGATAAAAAATGCCGTCTGGTCAAAGGACATGTCTTCCTATGGGAAGGCGCCAAAGACTGGAACGATCTATGGGATGTCAATGGCATCATTCCTCAATAAACATACGTTCCGGTTCCGTGCCAAAGCCGGAACTGGAACAAAAAATTAATATGAGTAGCATTACTGCATAAGAAACATTTTTATTATTCCGGTAAATTGCCGTCTGGAATCTTCTTGCCTGGTCATGCAATTTTAAGTAAAAAATCCTAAAAAACCACAAAATTGCTGAAAATCCTTATGCCTGTGATGAAAAATACCGGAGAATGTTTGACTTGCGAAATGACGGAAAGCTTTTTGAACCACGTCATTTTCAGCGGATGAGTTTTTTTACCTACACCGAATTGGCATTCGTTTACTCAAAGTTTTGAAATAAACGGTCGATCAGCAACGCGCCGACTCCGATAACCACGTGATTTTCGCCTGTTCCGCAATTGGAGAAAACTAGATTTCGCGAAAAAGCGGGGAACGCATATTCATAAACTGTTTCCCTGATTAATTCGAAAAATGGATCACCTAATTTCAACAGTTCTCCCGTTAGCAGGACTTCGTCGGGCATTAAAGAATTGACTTGATTCGCGATTGCAATACCTAAGGTCCGGGCCGCTGATTTCACTACTTTTACGGCGATTGAGTCATTCTCCGTATAACGTTTCACCACTTCCGGAAATCTCCGGATATCAGGAAGATCATTCAAATTAAGTTGTTTTGCCATGCTGAGACTTGAGGCGATAGCTTCCAGACAGCCGCGCCTGCCGCAGTTACATAAGACCCCGTCAATATCGATGATGGTATGACCGAACTCCCCGCTATGGGAATACTTGCTGAAGGTGATTTTGCTGTCGACCAGCGGCACACATCCAATACCCCTGCCCAGGCAGAATAACAACGACAATCCGCTATTCCTGCAGATTCCCGAACCTGTGATATAATTGGCATGGGCAGTCGTCGTGTCGCTGATTTCAGGAACAATGCCGTATTTTCGAGTAAAAAAATCAGTGATATTAAAATTTTCCAACGCATGAAAATCAGCGACGCTTTCCAGGGTTTTATTCTCGTTGGCGAAGGTGCCAAAGGCCGCCACCCCAATGCCTAAAAGTTTTTTGCGGTCACAAAATTCCAGACAATGAGTCGTGATTTTATCCAGTATTTTTAAAAATTCCTTACGGTTGCGCTGCTCGCCAAGTTGCAGCGTTTCGTGTTTTAAGATTTTCCCTTTTAAATCCACTGCCACGCCAGTTATAAAATTCGCATCCAGTTCAATCCCGATGGCGTACCGGTAATTTGCGTCCAACTGGATATTTTCCCGAGGCCGGCCGCCATCGGAACTTTTGCTGCCCGCGCGCTTGACAATCCCCTTCTTGAGGAGAGATGCGGTAATTCTGGTAATGGTGGCGCCATCGCATTTAAGCAGTTCAACCAGTTCAACTCGCGAAACTTTATCCAATCGCCGAAGCAACTGTAACGTGGCAATAGTGTTACGCTTTTTGATATTTTTGAGTTTTAATATCTCGTCCTTGTCCATAAGGATTCCTTTTGATGATTGATATATAATAGCCTGTTCAATGCTCAAGGCAAATTTTTTTTAGAAATACACTTGACTTTATTTCACTTAGCAATTAATATAGTATTAACATGCGGGCAATTTATTGGAATCCGTTCAAAAAATAAGGAATAGAAATGTCAGAACTTAAAAAGGTTAAAAACAGAAAATGCCGGGAGTTAGCATATCAAGTAAAGTTAAACTGCTTAAAAATGGTTTACGGGGGACAGAGCGGCCATATTGGAAGCATGTTATCCTGTGCTGAAATTCTCTCTGTGCTGTATTTAAAAATCTTGCGGAATATTACGCCCGAAGATGCTAAAAATCCGGAACGCGACCGCTTGATTTTCAGCAAAGGCCATGGCGGCGGCGCTTTATTTGCCACTTTAGCCGAATTGGGCTATTTCCCGAAGGAATGGCTGGACACCTACTATCAGGACGCGGGCAAACTCTCCGGGCATATTTCACATCATATTAATGGCGTGGAATTCTCCACCGGCTCCCTGGGGCATGGTCTGCCGGTAGCCGCCGGGATGGCGCTGGTCGGATATCGCACCAAACAAAAGCATCGTGTTTTCTGCGTAGTCAGCGATGGAGATTGCAATGCGGGCAGCACCTGGGAAGCGATTATGCTTGCCGGGCAGCACGGCTGGGATAATTTGACGATGATAGTGGACTATAATCGCTTACAGGCATTGGGGAATTCGGAGGATATTATCAATCTGGACCCCTTCGACGTCAAACTCCGGGACTTCGGCTGGGGAGTAAGAGTAGTGGAAGACGGCCATGACGTCAATCAACTCGAAAAGGCATTGACCAAATTGCCTGTAGAAAAAGGCAAGCCTTCGGCAATCATCTGCCGGACGATCAAAGGCAAAGGGGTGAGTTTCATGGAAGGCAACTTCAATTGCCATTATGGCCCGGTTACTAAAGAATTATATGAGAAAGCGGTGGCGGAAATTAAAGCGAAGGGAATATAATTATGAGAGCTGCATTTAATAAAGCTTTATTGGAGATTGCGAAAAAAGACCCCAGGGTCTATATGATTTTAGCGGATATCGGCTATGGTGAAATCGAAGGATTCGCCAATGCGTTTCCCAAGCGTTTTATCAATTGCGGGGTGGCGGAGCAGAACATGACGGGGGTAGCCTGCGGGGTGGCAATGGAAGGCAATATCGCGATTACTTACTCCATCGCCAATTTCCCCACTTTGCGCTGCCTGGAACAAATCCGCAACGATGTCTGTTATCATAAAGCCAACGTGAAAATCGTCATTATCGGCGGCGGCATGGCTTATGGTCCATTAGGTATTTCTCATCACTCGACCGAGGATCTCGCGATTCTCCGGGCGCTGCCCAATATGGTAGTAATCGCGCCGTGCGATATTCCCGAGGCGATTGAAGCAACCAAGTCGATGATGGCATACAACGGCCCGGTGTATTACCGCTGCGGGTACAAGAAAGAGCCGAATGTTTATGACGGGCCGGTAAAGTTTACCATTTGTAAAGCTAATGTTATTCGGGAGGGAAAAGACGCCACGGTAATTTTCACCGGTACGATTGGTCACAATTGCAAACTGGCGGTGGAAGAGTTAGCGAAAAAAGGCATTAAATGCCGGCTGATCAGCATGCATACGGTGAAGCCGATTGATGTTGACGCAATTAAAAATGCAGCGATTCAGACTGGAGCAATCATTACGGTGGAAGAGCACAATATCTGCGGCGGACTGGGTTCTGCGGTGGCGGAAGTCCTGATGGATAGCGGAGTCGGCAAAGTGCCGTTCAAGCGATTGGCCCTGCCGGATGTCAATGTCAGCAAAATCGGTTCGCAGAAATGGCTGCTTGAGGAATATGAATTGGGCGTTCAACATATTGTTAAAGCAGTAAAAGGAATGCTAAAATGATTTTACTTGAGAGTGTCAGCACCCTTGCCGGATAAAACTCGCGCTTCTCAAGATTATGAATTATTTGTCAATTTGGTAAAATGCAGGGAGTAATTACTATGCGATTAAAAAATAAAGTGTGTGCTATCACGGGCGCTGGTCGAGGCATTGGCCGGGCATCTGCAAAACTTTTTGCTCAAGAGGGTGCTCAAGTTTTTATTTTGGAATTTGATGGACTTAGCGGCAAAGCCGCGGTTGAGGAGATTGTCCAGGCAGGCAATCAGGCCATTTTTGTCCAATGCGATGTTTCAAATGAAAGTTCGGTAAAAAATGCTTTTGAGTTTATCGAAAAAACGGCAGGGACGCTTCATGTAATTTATAACAATGCCTCGGTATATTTGGGGGGCAAAGATGGTATCATTACTGAAATTGATTCCGAAATTTGGCATCGGGTGCTAAGCATCAATCTCAACAGTATTTATTATTGTTGTCATTATGGCATTCCGCTTCTGCAAAAATCGGGGGGAGGGGCCATTATTAATACAGCATCCAGCGCCGGAGTAATCGGCATTCCCAAATGTGATGCGTATACTGCTACTAAAGGCGCAACTATAGCCTTGACCCGTTCGCTGGCTTCGGAATACGGGCGTTATGGAATTCGCACTAATTGCATCGCCCCGGCAGCGATTGCCACCGATATGGTCAAACAGTCCAATCCTGATAGCGATGATTTTGACGCTTTTTCTTTTATCAATTTACGGACTCCCCTTCGGCGCTGGGGTACGCCGGAAGAGGTCGCGCAACTGGCCCTTTTTCTGGCCTCAGATGATTCAACGTACCTCAACGGCACGGTAATTGCCGCGGATGGCGGGATAACGATAAACGGGGATCTGGCAAAAGCCCAAGCGGTTGATCATGCATAAATCTTAAAATCGAATTATTATTTAAGAATATCAATTTAAAAACTGCCGGGAACAAGCATAAATGAATTGAAGGTTGGATATTTTGTGTCGAATCAATTCTTATTCCGGTAATCAGTAGGAGATATCTTATAGTGGCTGCGGAAAACTTTTTCAAAATAATTCGGATCATTAAAACCGCTTAACTGGGCGACTTTCTTGATTGGTAATTCGGACGATGCAAGCAAGGTTGTGGCTTTTTCCATCCGCAGTAATGTCATATATTTTTTTGGCGGCATCTTGAGCCTGGCTTGAAATTGCCGGGTCAACGTTATTCGATGAAGCCCCAGCGTATCCGCAATGGAGTCCACACTGGTTTCCGGGTTCGAAAAGGAATGGCGGATCAGGTTTACCGCCTGGATGAAAGGATCGGAGTATTGGCGTAATGTTTTATTTTGCGTGAAGCGGGTAGCGCTTGCTATGGCCATAATCTGATACACCAGTGAACTTGCCATGCGTTGCGAATAATAGCTGTCTTCCCGGATTTCCCGGCCCAGCATGTCAAACAGATAATCGGGGCAATTGCCGGCAAAAAAAGGTTTTTGCGGAATGCCGAATCCTTTTATAGTGGCCTCTGCCAACGGTCCGGCGAACGTCATGAACCAGTATTCCCAATAGTCTCCGGCCGGTTTTAAATAATGATGATCGGTAGGCAGATAAAAGCAGACATAGCCCGGTTTCACCCGGTAGCTCTCTCCTTGCAGAAAGAACAAACCTTCTCCGGCAACACCCCAATAAAGCTCCACGTGAGGTTTGCACGTGCCGCCGGCAACGTAGGATCCGTTTACCATATAATGTCCAACGGATCTGGCATAAAGCGGCAACTCCTCAGGAACAACATTTCTGATACGACGCAAAAAGGTAAATTTTGAATCAGCCATTTACTGGGAGCTCCCTGTTTTACAGTGCATCATGAGTTTCAGCAGCATTTTTTTAATTATTGTTACATAATTATAGTTTATGCATCATTATTACTCTTGATAAAAATATCTTAATCCGCTATAATGATATATACTAACATACATAATCAATAAAAGCAAACAGGAGATATGAAAATGAAAAAGCGAATGTTCCTGAATTTCACACTTATTGAACTCCTCGTTGTGGTAGCTATCATTACAATTCTTGTCAGCATGCTTCTGCCGGCGCTAAATAAAGCAAGAGAAAAAGCGAAGGGAACCCAATGCTCAAGCAATCTGCACCAGCTGCATAGTGTTTTCATGAATTACTGTTATGATTTCGACGACTGGTTTGCGCCCTCTGCAATTACTAATTTCGGCGGTATTGTCGGGGCAGTTCAATATTATAAGTATATGAGTGACAAAGCGCCAACCGGCCTTAAATATATTCATGGAAATTACAGTGAAGGTTATCCTAAACTGCTGTTCTGTCCGTCAAGCCGTTTGCAGACGGAAGCCGGGTTGTCCGGAGCGTCACTGCCATATATGGGGAACTATGGTTACAACCGCAGTTACACCCTCAATAATTTCCGGCTGAATCAGTTGACCGCGGCGTCCAGCGGAATGCTGCTGATGGATGCTCAATTCTATCAGTTGCCGAAGTCCGGCAGTCTATCCACCTCGCAAGACATGCTTGATCCCGGTCGCCATGATTCAGTGGGAATGCTCAATATGGTTTTTGTCGACGGACATGGCCGTAATGTTAGATTCTATGATGTTGCCACAATTCCGGCATCAACGCCTAACCGGGCTTACCGCAACTGGTGGTATGGCATGAACAACTGACCCGGGCGGCGCTTATTACCGCAATATCCTCTTTACACGAATTATGTTGATTCCATATGCTTTAAATGTTGAGAATATAAACAGGAAAATTTTATGATGGTGCGATTGATTAAAAGATGTTTGGGGATGATGGCGGTCGGGGCGTCACTGGCGGCGCAGGCGGAAATGCCGTTTCCCGCATTGAATAATGGCGGCGCCGCCATTCATGAAACGGCAACGCAGATAGGATTGTATAATGCTAAGACCGGAATTTTGTTTGACAAAAAGCAATTTTTGATGCAGGGGTTATGGTTGGCAGGCGGCAAAAATCTGGTCAAAACCAGTTCGATATGGGAAATTAATCTTGCCGTCGGCGATGACCGCAAAAAAGAGATAAAGCTGCAACCGTCCGATACCGGGACAATTACTTTTAGTTCATCGGCAGCAAACGGCAATGCAGAACTCAAAGTAGTTTTTTCCAACGTAAAAAAAGAGCAGTATGTCTGCGACGTAACGGTAAAATTGTTACTGGAGCGTGACAGTTCACTGATAAAATGGCATATTGCGGCAAAAATAACTCAAGGGACGGCTAGTATCTGGAATGTGATGTTTCCGATTGTCGCCGCCGGATGCATGACTAATGATCCTCTGGATACTCAGTTGATGTATCCATATCGACGGGGCATGGTTTCTCCGCTGAAGAACGATGGCAAGATGATTATGCCTTATCCGGGAGCGGCGGTAAAATTCCAATTTATGTCGGTCTATAATAAGCAAACCGGCGATGGAGTTTATCTCGGGGTGGAAGATGCCGCAGGCTACAATAAGGGTCTTTACCAGCGCGGTATGCCCCCAAAATTGTTTACTTATATGGGCGTGGAGCATTATCCGGAAAACCGGGCCAAAAACGGGCAAAACTTCGATATGCCTTATTATGTGACGGTCTGCGGGTTCAACGGCGACTGGTGGAATGCCGCCCGCATTTATCGTGAATGGTGGCTCCGGCAGCAATGGGCCTCCAAGGAGCCGATGATATTTCGCAAAGATGTACCGGAATGGTTGAAAAACGCGGTGATGTCAATAAAACTTTCCAGCAGTCCGCCGCGTTCGGTCAGCGATAATTTAAGTGGCGCATTGGACGTAGGGCGTTTTGTCAATAACCGTCCAGTCCTTGGCATCTGGTATCAATATGAAGACACAAAGGCGCCCATGACCGGATGGGGATTCCCGTTGCCGCCGCAGCCGGGAGTAGAGGCTGCGCTGAAACAGATGTCCCAGGCCAATATCCATGTTCTGGCTTATGTGCAGTCGCTGATTTATGACCAGGATTTCAACAAAGACGATTTACAGGAGGCAAGCAAGTATTTTGCCAGAGATTTGAGTGGAAAGCCATGCAATTATGAGACCAAGATGTCGATGTGCAGAAGTACCGACTGGTGGCACCGGCGGATTCTGCAGATGTCGGATAATGTGTTGAAACTCGGATTCGAAGGCATTTATCTGGATAGTTTCGGCAAAGGCAGTCCGGAATGTTTTGATCCGGCGCACGGGCATCCGCTGGGCGGCGGCAATTACGGGATTCAAGGGCAGCGCATACTGGCGGAACATGTCCGGCAGTTGATAAAAAAAGCATCAGCCAACAATACGATGGCCGGCGAAGCCCCGGTTGAGGCGTTTGTCGATAAACTGGATTATTATCTCTTTGCGGTCAATACCATGCCGAATTATGTGCCAATTTGGAGAACCGTGTTGGGCGATTACATGATCGGACATGGCCGCGGGATGGCAAAAAGCAAATACAACGACAATATTCCGGCCGAATGCGGTATGCTGTTTGTTGACGGAACTATTTTTGGACGGATCTTCGTTTATGGCAAAACTTCTATTTTCAAAAGCGATATCAAGCAGTGGGATTTTATCAAACTGCTGATGGACTACACCAGCGCCGGAATTGATTATCTGCGAATGGGTGAATTCATGCATCCTGCCCGGCTCAATCCGTTGCCGCCGGAACAGAAGCACCATGAATACGAGAAAAACAGCGAAATAGTCAACCCGATGGTACTGAACTCCGTGACCCGATCTCATCGTGACGGCTCAGTTGCATATGTGTTCGTCAATACCGGAGACTCGGTTTATAAAGGAACATTCGAGGCGGATGCCGGAATATGCCGCCCGGCGAAAGAAAAGGCGGAAATATCTCAAATGGCAAGGGACGGAAAATTACAGAAAGTGATGGACATTAACGGCAAAACGCAAGTGGCAATCGAATTAAAGCCTCTTGATGTGGCATTTTTTATTATGAGATAGAAATAATGGCAAAAAAAGCATCAAAACAAGTTATACTGCTAAGCAGTTTTGAGCACGCCGTGCCTGATTCGATTACTCAGGAAGAGATTATCGGCGCCACCAGGTCAAATAAACTCGGTGACGGGTTCTGCTGCTGGCTTGACCACATGTATGGAAACATGGAAATCCCGGAGCCGGAAGCCGGCGAATCCTTTATTTTGACTTTCTGGCCCAATAACCCATACCATGAGCGCAGAGCTTCACAGCGCGGAATTACGGTCGAAGAATATATTGCCTGGGCATTTGATTCTATTGATAAGTTACAACATAAAATCGGCGATGATTTCATCTGGTGCATTGGCTGGGAGCTGTTCAACTCACATGCATGGTGCAACGAAGACGGTTCGCCGGTCTGTTTCAATGCCAGAAGCGAAGGATTTGATTTTTACCGGAAATGGGTTAGCAATTCACTGCATACAAAGCACTGGCAGAATGCGGTTAAATTCGGCGACGCAAGATTTAATGACAGACCTTCCACGCTTGAGTTTCTGTCCGAAAAAAATCTGCGTCCGCAGGATTTCAATATTGCCTTAGGCTGCCAGACCGCCTATCATGCGCATTATGCCTTTGAAGCTTTCCCATGGTTGAAGGCATTCTGGTTTGAAGGAGGAATTAACAGCGTAAACTGTCAGGTCGGGTTCAGCTATGTGCGCGGCGCCGCCAGGCAATATAACCGGCGATGGATTGCCGACATCTCTCCATTCAGTTATCCCTATCCATTACATGACAGCCAATATTACCGTGACTTGGGAGAATGGGGACGCTTTGAAGGCGGGCTGAATAACCGCTGCCGGCTCAATTTCCCGAAATATACCGGAGACATGACGCGCCTGGCCGGTTATTCGGCATCTCTTCTGCAGCGTTGCTGGCTGACCAGTCTGATGCATGGCGCGGATTATATTTTTGAAGAAGCCTCTTCATTATCCCATTTTGTCAAAATCAACAATGCCTTACAGCTTACGCCTCACGGACAGGCAGCGGCAGAAGTTGCAGAGTTCAAGCGCCAGTTACCCGCGGAGATTGAAATTCTCGCTCCGGTTAAATTGCTGCTGGACTTCAATCACGGTATTGAGCCTGCCGCTCAGGAAAATCCCTGGGGGTGTTGCACGACAGAAGCCTCCGACTTCCAAACTCTCAATTTTTTCGACATTGCTTATCCGGGACATTCAAAGTTTCCGAAGGATTTCCCATGGAATGATCAGCGCGAATATGGTAAAATGCTTATGGACGGATTTGACTTCAAACCCTATGAACGGCGGCTTTTATGTAATGGCAGATGGCCGGATATTTTTGATGTTTACCTGAATCGCAGTCACAACCTTGACGCATATTCTGGCGAAGATGTAATTCTTCTGCTTGGGCAGCATAAATTGACCCCGCATGATGAAAAAACTCTGCTGCAACTGGCGGAACGCGGCGTTAAAATCATTTTCAGTACCGGACAGATTTCTGCGGATTCTGAATTGCTGCTCAATGAACTCGAGATTTCAGATCGCCAATCTATCGCTTTTCTGACATTTGCGTCTGACGGGCGGCGAATCGCGGAAAGTAACACTTATAACATAACTCCAGTGACCGGCAAGTGGGATGTTTTGTGCAAAAGCGAATTGGAGCTGCCGATTTTGCTGGAAAGGAAAATCGGCAAGGGCGCTTTATACTTGTGCACGGTTCCATACGCTTTGAACAAAGATTGCAATCTGCTGAACTGTTTCGTTCAATTCCTCGATGATATTTTTCAGTCGGCAATTCCTTTCAGCATGCAAGGCGACAAAATTCAGTCGATTATCAGTCAGACTACGGATGGTTACCTGTTGACACTGATTAACAACGAGGACCTTGACTGGCATGGCGAAATTACCGGTAAACAGCAAACCCCGGCATCCATCAATGACATCTGGAACAATGTTGCATTGCCATGGCAATGTTCAGGAAATAATTTTACCATAAACACCACCGTACCGGCTTTTGATATAAAAGTTCTAAAAATAAGCAATTTATAGCATAAAAAACAGGTTGCGTCCCATAATATTTAACACCTCTAAGAAATAATAAAAAGTGAAAAATTACAAAACAATCGGATTGTCCGGGCAATGGGATTTCGGGTATACGCCTGATATGCATACTGTATCGGAATTGGTTTTAGTACCATATGACACATTTGAAACACAGATGCCGGTTCCCGGATACTGGGATGACCATAAGGATCGCATGGGGACGTGTAACTTCTATGGAAGAGACGCCATGTTCAATCCGGATTACCGCCCGATGGAATTTCCGATGGGACAGATTTTGCCGGATGCGTCAAAACCATATTTGCTTGGAGTCGGATGGTATCGGAAAAGTATTTTCGTCCCGGAAGATCAGGACGGCAACTCATTCATCCTTCAAGTTGGTCCTTGCGTAATGAATGCAGCCGTCTGGTGCAATGGTAAAAAAGTAATGTCGCACATCGGATATTCCACTGGATTTAAGTCGGAATTGACTGATTTTATCCAGGCTGGGCAGAGCAATGAAATAGTGATTGCGGTTTCCAATGCGGCAAATGACCGGCGCGGCTGTGCCATTCGCGGCTATCAAGGACGCCGGGGTGGTATTGGCGGTGGAGTACAACTGAAAGTTGCCGGAAAGTCATATATAAATGACTTCCATGTCCGGTTTGACGCAGGCAAACTGGCGTGGAATGTCGAACTTGCCGGCAATGAATTTGCCGCAACGGAATTGGAATGGTCTGTGTTGGACCATACGGAGAAATGCATACACTCATCCGGAGTCATACCGGTAAAAGGACTTAATATTAACTTTATTTCAGAAGCCGCCGGCTTACAAGCATGGTCTGACCGGAAGCCGGAACTTTGCCAACTGAAACTGGTTTTAAAGCAGCACTCCACAATTATTGACCATGCAGTCCGTCGCTGGGGTTGCCGCGAACTGGCAGTTTCCGGATATAAGATATTGCTGAACGGCCGGCCGGTTTATTTGCGCGGCAGCACTGAACACTGTTATTTCCCTGAAACCTGCAACCCGCACTGGAATAAGGCGGAATATAAAGACAATATCCGCAAGCTGAAAAAAGTCGGATTCAACTGGCTTCGATTCCATACCTGGTGTCCGCCGGAACCTTATCTTGATGCCGCGGACGAGGAAGGAATATTTGTGCAAATAGAAGTGCCTCGCTATTCTACGGAATGCGAATGGGAAGACATCATCCGGCTGGCCCGCAGGCATCCGTCAGTAATTATTGTTTGTGGTGGAAATGAAGACTTGATTGACGAATCACGGATCGAAGAGTTGCGGCAATTGGCCGGTTTGTGTAAATTATTAGCGCCGGACTGTCTGTTCAATCCGCAGGAGGGCTTGCACGGTGTTGAGTATGGCGAACCGGCAAATATGGGAGTAACATGCAATGTTCCGTTTGAACATAACCCGCAACGGCTGGCCGCGTTGGCGGAATTTTCGGATGTGTACGGTACATTCAACGCCGGCAGTCTGAGTTACTTTACCGGTGATTTTGATAATCCGGCAGAGTTGGACCGGGGGCTGACAATTTATGGCAAACCCTGTCTGGCGCATGAGGTCGGCATTCTTGGCAATTACATGAATCTTAATTTGGAAAAGCGCTACGCAAATACCTATATCGGCACCGAATTGTTCGCCGGGATCAGAAAATATCTGGACCGCAGCGGCTTGCTTAAAAATGCGTCCCGTTATTACCTTAACTCATGTCAAATCACCGGGATTATTCGTAAGCATACGCTTGAGAACGCCCGGCGTTGCTCGCATCTCAGCGGTTATGATTTCCTTGGCGGAGTAGACACGCACTGGCATCGCTGCGGTTATCCTTGTGGCATATTAAATGAATTTTATGAGTTGAAGCCCGGTCAATCCGAGCGTGAAATTCTGGCATATAACGGGGAGAGCGTCTTGCTGCTGGAGGTCGGCTGTTGTCGCAATATACTTTGCGGAGAAAAGTTTTCCCGGAAAATTGAGGCGTCATATTGGGGCCAGGAAACTATTTCCGACTCAGAACTGACGTGGTATTGCCTGCTTGCTGACGGTACCATTCTCCGATCAGGCAGTATTGCCGTTCCAATGCTTATTCCCGGCAAGATTACTGAAATCGGATCCATCGACTTTACCATTCCTTCGCTGGTCGAACCCGCCGAAGCGGTTTTGATTTGCCGTCTGGACGGAAAGAATGTCAAGCTGGAAAATGAATGGAATTTCTGGTTCTTTCCGGCAGTTGAAGCTGCCGCTGTTGGAAACAAACTAACGGAAAAATCACCGGGAATGGTATCCACCCGTCTTACCGCCGGACAGTTACAGTATTTGACCGGGGGAGGAAGCATTATCTTGACCGACAATTTTCCCATGGATATGGTTGCCGCGACGTTTCAGCCGACACAGACAGGCAGAGTTTCCGGCGATCTGGCTACTGTAATTTATGACCATCCGGCATTGAATGATTTTCCTCATCGCGGTTTTTGTGACTGGCAGTTCTATTCATTGCTGAAAGACAGCCGCTCCATGATTTTCAATAATGACCTGATCCCATTCAAACCACTGATAGAAATAGTCTCTTCATTCAAACATATCCGCCGGAAAGCTGCATTATGTGAATTCAAGGTCGGTTCCGGAAGACTGATGATGGCATCTCTCAATTTCAGGAATGAAGATCCGGCGGCATGCACGCTGTTTCAAAAATTACTACAGTATCTTACCGGCTATACAACATTTGACGCCCCGGCATTGGACGTTTCAGTGCTGGAAAAACAAATCGCCGACAACCACCATGAATATCAGAACATAAAAACCGATTGCGCGCTTGATCCCAATGCCTGAAGATATGTGCTCATATTGGCCCCGCTGAAAGGCAGTCTGTTATTTGCATGGAGTTCTATTAAAATGAAGAGAGATTTGCAAAATGATGTCATGGATTGATTGGATGATTGTTGCCATTCCGCTGGCGGTGGTTGCGGTGATTGCATTCCGTACGCAAAAGCATGTAAACGGGGTGGCGGAATTTATGGCCGGCGGACGTCTCGGCGGACGTTATCTGGTTTGTTGCGCCAAGGGCGAAACCAGCATGGCAGTCGTCAGCATGGTCGCAATGTTTGAACTGTTATATGAAGCAGGATTTACGATTGCGTGGTGGCAGAAAATGACTGTTCCGCTGGGACTGTTCATCGCTCTTACCGGATATGTATATTACCGTTACCGCGAGACGCGCGCGATGACTTTAGCGCAGTTCTTTGAGATCAGATACAGTAAATCATTCCGGTTGTTCGCCGGTTTTCTCGGCTTTCTGTCCGGCGTGCTCAATTACGGGATATTTCCGGCAGTAAGCGCGCGGTTTTTCGTCTATTTTTGCGGGCTGCCGCAGGAACTGCATCTGCCTGGATTCCCTATCCAGACGTTCATTGTCATTATGGCAATTTATCTGACTTTGGCGCTGACCTTGACCTTGACCGGCGGTCAGTTGACGGTGATGATTGCCGACTGTGTCGAAGGAATGTTGGCGCTGGTGATGTTCCTGATAATCATCATTGCGTTGCTGGTGATGTTCGACTGGCAGCATATTCAGGAAGCAATGTCCAATACGCCGCCGGGCAAGTCCATGCTCAACCCGTTCGATATCGGCAACGCGAAAGATTTTAATATCTGGTATGTATTGATCGGAATGATAAGTTCGATTTACGGTGTGATGGCCTGGCAGGGAGGCCATGCCTTCAACTCCTGCGCCAGGAATGCGCACGAGGCCAAAATGGGAGCGATCATCGGTACCTGGCGGGGAGTAACGAAGGGCGTAATGATTTCTCTGCTGGCTATATGTGCCGTAACTTACTTAAAACACCCGGACTTTGCGGCCAATGCCGCTAAAGTGCAGGAAATCCTTAATCAGATTTCCAATCCCCAGATCCAGACGCAAATGCGGATGCCGGTTGCAATAAATTTCATGCTGCCGGTGGCGATTAAAGGCATGTTGTGTTCAATCATGCTGTTTGGCTTGCTTGCCGGCGACAGTTCCTATCTCCACTCCTGGGGGAGTATCTTCATTCAGGATATTGTACTGCCGCTAAGGCAAAAACCGCTGACCCCGAAAATGCACATCAATCTGCTCCGCGCGGCGATTGTCGGGGTGGCGCTGTTTGGATTTTTCTTCAGTATTTTCTTTCTCCAGACGGATTATATCCTGATGTTTTTTGCGTTGACCGGCGCTATCTTCCTGGCCGGGGCCGGATCGGTCATCGCCGGCGGCCTTTACTGGAAAAAAGGCACCACTGCCGGGGCGTGGGCAGCCATGATCTCCGGTTCCAGTCTGGCCGTGGCCGGAATCATTCTACAGCAATGCTGGAGAACTATACAGCCGGGACTGTTGCAGTTTTTTCCCAATGCGCAATGGCTGGCCAATAACCATGACAAGTTCCCTGTTAACGGCCAAATCATGTTTTTCTGGGCAATAGTTGCGGCAATTTTGTTGTATGTTATCGTCTCGCTGCTGACTTGGAAAGAAGACTTCAATATGGAAAAAATGCTCCACCGCGGCAAGTACGCCGTTGCTGACGACCAGGTGAAAACTGAATTCGCCAAACGGTGGCGTTGGAGTTCGATTATCGGGATAGATAAACAATTTACCCGCGGCGACAAGATTATCTCCGTCAGCGTGTTCAGCTGGACCATGTTCTGGTGGGTAATATTTATTGTTGTAACGATTTGGAATATATTCAGTCCGTGGCCGGTAAGCTGGTGGGCCGTATATTGGCATTATTATGCAATTATCATCCCGTTTATCATTGCAATTATTACGACCGTATGGTTCCTGTGGGGCGGCATCCACGATTTGCGCCAATTATACCGGGATTTGAAGGTTTACAAATCCGAGGCCGGCGACGATGGAACAGTCACCCATGAGGAACTGGCGTCTCCTGATAATTACGCTGACTTCGTCAAAGAGGAAGAAAAAAACATCGACGCTTCTAAACCCTACCCGGGGAAGCATTCCAGCATGGATTGATCCGGCAGGTGATTTTCGGTATCCCGTGGGGTAAAGAAACTCGATCAAAGGCAAATTTTAGCTAAGATTCTAAAATTCATTGATTTCTGCTCTCCTGCACATATATTTCAGTTTTTTGATGAAGTAGGGAAGGGGAATAGAAGTATTGAAAAGTCAGCGAAGAGAAACCGGTAAGCGGTAATAAAAAAAGTGGTGGCAGGACCCAGAATCGAACTGGGGACACGAGGATTTTCAGTCCTCTGCTCTACCGACTGAGCTATCCCGCCACCATTTAGTTTCCGAATGATTTAACATTCGAGAGCCTATACTAGAAAGCTTCAACGGAAATATTCAAGCACGAAAATCAAAAAAAGTATTTTTTTTGATAAAAAGCCAAAAAATCTGGCAAAAACAGGAAATGAAGCTAATATTAGCAGATGAAAGCATCAATATTATAGCGAGGAATCTATGAAAATTATTATAGCCCCGGACTCTTTCAAAGGCAGTTTGCGCAGCCCGGAAGTTTGTGCTGCAATTGAGGCGGGAATTAAGTCCGTACTGCCGGATGCCACGATAATCTCAATCCCGATGGCGGATGGCGGAGAAGGCACAGTGGAGGCTGCGGTTATTTCAACCGGCGGACACTGTGAAGAAGTCACTGTTTCCGGACCGCTGGGGGTACCGGTAAAAGCCTGTTACGGAGTGCCGGGCGGCAGGCCGTGCGCAATTATGGAAATGGCTTCCGCCAGTGGAATTGAACTGTTGCCGGCGGAGCAGTTGAATCCATTGAAAACTTCCACCTGCGGAACCGGTGAAATAATCCGCGCGATTTGCCGGAAAGGGATTCAGGAGATAATTATCGGGATTGGCGGAAGCGCTACCGTTGACGGCGGTGCCGGCATGGCCCAGGCTCTCGGATTTCGTTTTTTTGATGTTGATGACAAAGAGTTGCCGCAGGGCATCGGGGGAGGGGCGCTTGACAGAATCAGCAGGGTTGATTGTTCAATGGTCGAACCTTCGCTCAAAACATGCCGGATTAAAGTTGCCTGTGATGTTACCAATCCGCTGCTTGGATTGAATGGTGCGGCGAGAGTTTTTGGTCCGCAAAAAGGCGCTACTCCGGAAATGGTGGAATTGTTGGAGCGGAATCTTGCGGCTTATGCGGAAGTCTTGAAACATGCCGGGCTTTGCTCCGGATGCGATAATCCTGGTGACGGCGCAGCGGGAGGGCTGGGTTTTGCGTTGCGGGTTTTGACAAAAGCGCAAATGGTTTCCGGCGCGGAATTGATGATCGGGATTACCGGCTTGGAGAACCATTTAAAAGGGTCCGATCTGCTTATTACCGGAGAAGGCTGTTCCGATTCGCAGACGGTCAATGGAAAACTCTGCGCGGTTGTCGCGGAAACCGCGAAAAGGGCCGGAGTTCCGGCGGTACTCCTTTCGGGAGCGGTTCACGGCGGGTCGGAGGTGTTTGGCGGACTGTTTGCCGGGGCGTTCAGCATTGCCTCCGGTCCCTGTACGCTTCAGGAAGCCATCAGCGCGACCCGGCAGAATTTATTTTCCGCATCGGCGAACATTGCCGGATTATACAAGGCGGCAAGAAAATTAACATGAGCGTCCGCGGCATCGCCGGATTTAACAAAATACGATTTTTTTGAAGACGCGAGATAAAAATAATTTGCATTGAAGATGATAAAGGCTATTGATAACCTTGACATGATTTTCTTCCGTTCTGGAACAGGTGAGTTTTTTTACGGATGAAAGCAAGTAAGGAGTATCAATACCGCATATGAAAATACAGACAAAACTTTCGGGATTTTTCATTATCCTGCTGGCGGTATTCTCATATCTTCTGCTCTGGACTGGAACCCGTTCTTATCGCCAGGAGGTCGCCGCATTGAACGCGGAAGTGTGCCGGGAAAAAATCAAGCTGCTGATGAATGCCATCAGTGAGCAGGACAATCTTTTTTTTGAAAAGATCTATAAATCTCCCAAAGAAGCTCAGGAAAAAGTAATTGAGCAGATAAGGAACAACTACCAGGGCAACCCTGACTTTGCAAAATATCCTTTTATCGTTTCTGCCGACTCCAGGTATATTGTGCATCCGACTTTGCCCGCCGGAGCATTGTTCACCTGGGATAAAGTGGCGGTCGATAAGCTGTTGAAATCCGGCGAAGGGGAAATCCGGCTGAATGAACCGTATGGCGAAAAAATTGTTTTTTATCAGGCGTTTAAACCGTGGCGCTGGCTGGTGTGTTATTCGATTCCGGCGGATGTGGATTATTACGCGGGCGTGTCCGAGTCCAATTTGCGGCAAATTATCGCGGTGCTGGGATGTATGCTGGCTTCTGTAGGGTTGCTCTACTGGCTGATTCAGAAAGCGCTGGCGCCGCTCAGCGCCCTGGCTGATTCGGCGGAAGATATGGCCGCCGGTAAATTTCCTGAGCGCAATAGCCGCAAGTACTCCGATGATGAAGTCGGCATCATGGGGCGCGCATTTGACGACATGGCGGCAAAAGTCCAGAATTCAATGGCTGATTTGCAGGCGGAAATCGGCGAGCGGCGAAACAAGGAGATGGAATTCCGTGAACTGATCGAGAACTCCCCGCTGCCCATGGCGGTAATCAATCCCGATAAGACTTATTCCGTTAACAACATGTTCAGCCGGATGTTCGGTTATTCCGAAGACGACATGGCCACTTTTGACGACTGGTTTAATCTGGCCATGCCTGATGAAGACTACCGGAGAAAAGTGATCAGCCTGTGGGTCGGGCATGTTACCGGAGATCGCTTCGGCGGCGAAACCTTCAGGGTCACCTGTAAAAATGGCGAAACGCTGGAAATAGAAGTACGCCATAAACTGATCGGCAACCGGAATCTGCTGATATTTAACGATTTGACCGACCGCAAACGGGTTGAACGGGAGCTGCGCAACACCCGCAATTACCTTAATCAGGTATTGGACTCAATCAAACTGCTGCTGGCCGCCGTCAATGAAAAAGGCATCGTCACCCAGTGGAACCGCCCGATGGAGCAATACACCGGCATCAAGGCGGCATTCGCCATCGGCAGCAAACTATGGGATGTCGCGCCGTTCCTGAGCAATTACCGGACTCAGATTGAAGAGGCCGCGAAATCCGGTAAATTCCTGGAGCTTTACCGTGAAAGCATCATTCAGGAGCATGAGCTTTACTTCAATATTTCAATCAATCCGCTGCCGGCAAGTGAAAATCCCGGAGCGGTTATTATCCTGGAAGACGTTACTGAACTGATTAAAAAAGGCGAACAGCTCGTGCAGGCCCAGAAAATGGAGACCGTGGGCACGCTTGCCGGCGGCCTGGCCCATGATTTCAACAACGTTCTCGGCGGCATCAAAGGCGCAATATCCATGGTAAATTATTACCTGAAAAACAGCCCGTCGGCAATCGGGGAAATCAGGGAATTCACCGCCATTGCGGAACGTTCCACCACCCGCGCATCCAGCATGGTCGAACAACTGCTGACGCTCTCGCGCAAGAGTCAGCTTACTTTCACTCCGGTTGATCTTAAACAGGCGTTGCTCAATGTTCTGGAAATCTGCCGCAGCACTTTTGACAAGAGCGTGACGATTGATACCTCTATGCCCGCATTCAAAGCTATGGTCAAGGCTGACCAGACCCAGATTGAGCAGGTTTTGCTTAATATCCTGATTAATGCGGAACACTCCATGACCTTAATGCTTGATGATGACGATGTCCGCGGCGGCACGATCAACATCTCGATAAACCTGGTTTCGCGCCGGTTAGCTGCCCAGCCCGAAGAGAAGGAAGAGAATACGGAAGAGCAGATTTTGCCGGATGAAGCGGAATCATACTGGGAAATCGCGGTCAAGGATACCGGCGTCGGCATTCCGCGCGAAATCCAGCCGAAAATATTCGATCCTTTTTTCACCACCAAAAGCAAGGGCAGGGGTACCGGACTCGGCCTGTCCATGGTTTACAGCATCATTAACCGGCACAACGGTTATGTCGAGGTGCAATCCGAACCCGGAGAAGGCAGCACCTTCACCATCGGACTCCCCGCATTGACCCAGGATGACGAAGCCGCGGCGAAGGAAAAGACCCATGGCGAACTGACATTCGGCACGGGGTTGATTTTGATTATTGACGATGAAGAGGCAATCAGGATTACCGCGTCAAAAATGCTCGAGGCGGTCGGCTATGACACCATCTGCGCCGTGGACGGAACCGCCGGATGCGAACTCTACAAGTCCCGTCAGCCGGAAATCAAAGCGGTGCTGCTGGATATGGTCATGCCCGGTATTTCCGGTCTGGAAACGTATCAAAAACTGAAAGAAATCAATCCTGACGCCAAGGTGCTTATGACGTCAGGTTACACCAACGACGTCAGAGTGCAGAGAGCGCTGGCGCTCGGAGCGAACGGATTCGTCAAAAAACCGTTTTCGCTGACCCGGTTGAGCGAGAAAATGGGTGAAGTGGTCTCCGGCAGACAAGGAAACACAGAAGTTGAAATATCTTAATTTTCATGCGCATCAGCCGGAAATATCCCCGGACATGGCGGCGGTTGTCTGCTTTGAACCGGACGCCCCGTTTCCGGCGATCCCGCCGGAACAGTTTGCCGCTTGCGGCATCCATCCCTGGAGCCTCAACCGGTTATCCGCCGGAGATCTCGAAAAATGCCTGGCTGATCTGGCAGTTTATGCCGGCTCCGGCAGACTTTGCGCCATCGGCGAAACCGGGCTGGACAGGCTGAAGGGTCCGGAACTGGAGCTGCAAACCAGGATTTTCCTCAGGCATGTCGGGCTTGCTGAAAAACATTCGCTGCCGTTGATAATTCATTGCGTCCGGTGTTACCCCGAACTGCTGCAAATGAAAAAACAGTCAACCGGCGCCGTACCCTGGCTGATTCACGGGTTCAACAGCAATATCCGGCAGCTTGAACAACTGCTCAGCCACGGCTGTTTTATTTCATTCGGCCCCCCGGCGATGCGCGGGAAAAATGTTAAAGAATCATTGCTGAAAGCCGTGCCGCTGGAACGTTTATGCCTTGAAACCGACGATAGTCCGGATGATATTAAGAGCGTATATAGAACGGCCGCCGGCATCCTTAAAATTGATGAATCCGCGCTGCTGGAAATAATGAACCATAATTTTCAAAGTATTTTCAGGAAAGCAAATGACCGATAATATTGATGAATTCCCGTCGTGGCAGCGGCGCACTGCCATGCTGGTCGGCAAGGACGGCCTTGGCAAACTCAAGAACTCGCATGTGCTGGTCGTCGGCCTGGGCGGCGTCGGCGCCTATGCCGCCGAACTGATCTGCCGCGCCGGGGTCGGCAAAATGACGATCGTTGACGGCGATGTGGTCGAGGAATCCAACCGCAACCGGCAGCTTCCCGCCACGGTGGATACCGAAGGCCGGAGCAAATCCGAAATCATGCACGCCCGGCTTGCCGCAATCAATCCGGACGCGGAAATTATCAGCATGTATAAGTTCATTCACGATGAGGAAACCGACGAATTGCTGAAACCTGAATACAATTATGTCGTGGACGCCATTGATTCGCTGTCCCCCAAAACTTTCCTTATTATGAAAACTCTGGAGCGCGGCTTTCCGCTGGTAAGCTCAATGGGGGCGGGCGGCAAATGTGATCCGTCCCTGGTCAAGGTCGCCGATATCTCCAAAACGTTTAATTGCAGGCTGGCGAAAGCCGTGCGCAAAAGACTGAACCGCCACGGCGTCAAATCCGGTTTTAAAGCGGTATTTTCGCCGGAGGACGTAGATGACGACTCCATCATGCCGGTCGAAAATCTGGAAACCGGGAATTTCCGTTCCACTGTCGGCACTATTTCCTATATGCCCGCCATCTTCGGCTGTTTTTGCGCTTCCGTGGTGATCCGCGGCCTGACCGGGCTGAACCCGTACAAGCCGTAGCTTGAAGAGTTCAACAGTTCAACAGTTCAACAGTTCTACAGTTCTACAGTTTTACAGTTTTACAGTTTTCACACTATCGAACTTCCGCGCTTTCCAAACACTCCGAGAGTTTGGATGGTCATTGAGGCTGTTACCATTTTCAACTTTCAATTTTCAATTTTCAATTTTGTACCGGCACTCCGAGAGTTTGGATAGTCCTTGAGCTTGGCTGCTATCAAGCAGTCCGTAATATTCTCCGAGTCGTTGGAGAGTCATTGAGGCTGTTTCAATTTTCAATTCTCAATTCTCAATTCTGTACCGGCACTCCGAGAGTTTGGATAGTCCTTGAGCAGAACTGTTTTGTTGTAGCGCCCTCTCTCTGAGAGGGAAGATTTAAACCCCCGTCCGATACGGACGACGCTACAACAAACCCATTTTGGACACCTGCTTCCCTCATTTTGGACACGCGCCTCGCGCAACGTTTTTGCCCCCGACTTTCCACTTTTCTCGCTTTTCTTGCTTTCAACTTCTGTCCATTTTGGACACCCGTTTCCGAGTCGTTAGAGAGTCATTGAGGCTGTTTCAATTTTCAATTCTCAATTCTGTACCGGCATCCCGAGTCGTTAGAGAGTCTCTGAGCACAATGCTTTTAATCAGATTTTCAAACAACATTTTGGACACTTTGTCCAAAACCGTCCGAGACGGACGGCGCTACAACAAAAACATTCTTAACTACAGAGGCACAGAGGCACAGAGGCACAGAGAAATCCTTTTTTACACATTCTGGACAGCCTCTGAGCATATTTTGGACACCCCTCCGGGATCGCCAATCTCCCGATTGGCTGCCTGCTTCTATACTTTCCCGCGTTTCTTGCTCCCAAAGATTTTGGACACCCGTCCTGTGCATTTTGGACACCTCCCGGGATCGCCAATCTCCCGATTGGCTGCCTGCTTCTGTACTTTTCCACGTTTCTTGCTCCCAAAGATTTTGGACACCCGTCCTGTCCATTTTGGACACCCATTTCCGAGCCGCTAGAGACCCGTTGAGCGGAACCGTTTTAACCACGGAGAACACCAAGGACACAGAGGTAAAACAGGGGTCAGCGAATTACTGCGTTAGTATCCGCAGTAATTCGCTGACACTTCTGTCTTATCTATTCTCCGTACTACTATCCGTCATAATCTTGTTTTTTTAGAAAGATTTTTATACGGTCGTTTTCATAAGTTTCTAAATCTCAACGTTTAAAATGCTCAGCAATGCAGCGGAGAAATTCCGTCATTTTATCCGTCAAATAAAA
>CAIKZE010000255.1 GCA_903831825.1 uncultured Lentisphaeria bacterium
TAAATATTATAAATATCTATACTTATAATATTTGAAACAAAAAAAACAAGCGCGAAGAATATATTTTTCTTGAAAAAAATCGCATGAGCAGGATTTTCAGGCTGAATCAGTGCGAAGAATTTTCTGATTCTTTGTTGCTGCCGGAATAAAACCGTTTACCGGGTCAAATATTGAAGAAATGGCTCAATCCATTAAGAATGAAAAGCCGGACGAGCCCACCAAACTGATTCCTGAGCTGCCGGTTGAAATCCAGTATATCATCGGTAAAATGCTCTGCAAAAAGCCCGAAGACAGATTCCAGTCAGTCGATGAAATCATCTTTGCCCTGGAAACTCTGCTGAACCGCAAGCCTGCCGGAACAAGCCGCCAGTCGAAAAGTTTGATTGATCTGCTGCTGGGAAAAACCCCGGTCAAATATTGGGCATGAAGCGGATATGGCATTAAAGCCGGTGAGTAAGCCGGATGAATGCCGCCACGTCGTCAATGATTTTTTCCAGCGACAATTCCGATTCCCAGCCGATTGCGGCTTTGACCGACGATATGTCAGGCGCGCGATGCAGCATATCCTCAAAACCTTTTTCATAGGCCTGTTCGTAAGGCACATATTTGATGGAAGAACGACTGCCAAGACGCTTAATCACCAATTCCGCCAGTTCTTTGATCGTTATCCGGTGAGTACTGCCGATATTAAAAATCCTGCCGTCGGCTTCATCGGTTACGGCAAGCGTTCTTAATGCCCTGACCGTATCCAGCACATGACAGAAACACCTGGTCTGGTTGCCGTCGCCGTAAACCTGGATATTTTCATTTTTCAGCGCGGCGGCGACAAACCTGGGAACCACCATCCCGTATTGACCGGTTTGGCGCGGCCCGACAGTATTGAATAACCGCACAATCACCCCTTTGAGTCCGCAATCGCGATGAAACGCCATTACATAAAACTCGTCAAGCAGTTTGCTGCATGCATAGGACCATCTGGAATTATTAGGTCCGCCGATTATCAAATCATCTTTCTCATTGAAATGGCTTTTTAAAGATTTGCCGTAAACTTCGCTGGTTGACGCCACCAGAATTTTCTTATGGTGTTCCGCCGCGTATTCAAGCACCCTCTCTGTGCCATGAACATTGGTACGGATGGTGCGCACCGGGTCATGCACCACCAGTTCGACCCCGACTGCGGCGGCCAGATGAAAAACAATATCCGTCTCGGCAACCAATCCACCCAGTTCCCGGATTTTCAGGATATCGCCTTCAATAAATTTAAGCAGATGGCTCTCGCGAATACTCTTCAGATTATCCAGAGAGCCGGTGGACAAATCGTCAATCACTGTGACGTGATGACCGTCCGCAATAAGCGATTCCGCAAGATGCCCGCCGATGAAACCAGCTCCTCCAGTAATCAGATAACGCATGATAAAGCCTCAGATTATGTTGTTTTTAAAGTGACTTTTCCGGTAAACAAATTTTTAATCCGGATTAAAATTGCCATGACCGGTCCGGAAAAAATGTAAATATTTACAAGGATGAAAATAGCGGACGATCTGAACAGCGCGATAAATACGATAAGCAATATCAGCACCGCCAGCCGCTTTTTACTGCGCCGTACTGAAAACAGCCATTTGCCGACATGCTGATAAGGAATATTGCTGACCATCAGCAACCCGACCGCCGCCGCATAAATGGGGGCAATAACCGCCAGATATTTTACCGGACCGGAAAAATTCGCGTAAAACATCATCAAACTGCAGATCGCCGCCGCCGCTCCCGGCGAAGGCAGCCCGGTGAATTTCTCCCCGCTTTTCTTTTCGAGAATGGCATGAACGTTGTAGGTAGCCAGACGCAACGCGGCACAACCGAGATAGATGCTGCAACAGCCGTAAACTAATATATTCTGAAACCGGCTCATCTCTTCTTTCAGGCAATGGGTAAGAATTGCGGCAATCACTGCGGGTGCCACGCCGAAAGTCACCATATCCGCCAGCGAATCCATCTGTATCCCGTGCATGCTGGCGGCATTGAATATCCTTGCGGCAAAGCCGTCCAATGCATCAAAAACCATCGCGAATATAATAATCCATGAGCTCACAACCATGACATTGATAATATTCCTCGGGTCGCCGATATTATAATATGCCTGAAGCGTATTAAGTATGGCGGCAAAACCGCAAAGCGAGTTGCACAACGTAAGCGAGTTCGGCACATACCTGAACCACTTGTTACGTTCAATCAAACCTTTAAATTTGCTCTTTAAACGTCTTGATTCTCTCATTATGCTATCTTTATTTTATTGCTTTACAATTCGTCCGACTACGGAAGAGCCGGAATAAACCCGGTCTCCCACCTTCACCGAAAGCACAATATCTTTCTCCGCCGGCAAATAAAGTTCTGTCCTGGAACCGAACTTGATCATACCGTAGATTTCACCTTTTTTGTATTTGGCGCCGATTTCCGGCGGACATACTATCCTTCGGGCGATCGCTCCGGAAATCTGTCTGACCGCTACCGGGAAAACCATGCCGCCCGCATTGGCGGTGCCGCCGATCGTCATGGCTTCATTTTCTTTAGCGCAATTGCTGTGCCTGGCATCAAGGTATTTGCCTTCACGGTATTTTTTGTATTCAACCATGAAATCACATGGCGCACGGTTTACATGAACATCAAGAACTGAAAGGAAAATGCCGACTCGGACCACGTCCATGCCTTTAAACACGTCAATTTCGCAATTAGATATCAGTTCGATGTCTTTTACCATGCCGTCGGCAGGAGAGACCAGTAACGCGGGGTCCTGTGGAATTACTCTATCCGGAACCCGGAAAAAAGCCGCGATTGCCAGCCAGACGATCACGGTGAACCCGATAAGCAGGCTGCCTGACACCGGCTGCTGGAATTTAACCGCGATAAAAATAAATACCGCAATCAGTATCAGCGCAATTATCCCGCTGCCCAGCCATTCTCTGACCCCGTACATCGTCAATCTGATCATTATAAAATCCAAATCGTTATATTTATTGTTATAATTTCAATGCAATATATACTTCACACTACCGGTTTTCAACCTTGCAACTGCGATTAGCCGCAGTTTGATTAACCGGTACTGCGTATTTTTCCGCTTTTACGGATTTGTCTCTCCCGGCGGTAACGCTTTACCAGCCATAACGCGATAAAATATCCGGAGATGCCGGATAATAACCCGAACAATATGCCGCCGGCAAAAAAGGAAATGGTCAAATCAATACCCAAATCAAACAGCGCTTTATATGACATCTCTTTAATGACTTTTAAAAAAGCATTTTCGACATATTCATAGTGCAAGGGATGCCCGATCATATAACTGCCGACATAACATTGCACCGGATATATCACCGGAATCGTAAAATTGTTGGATATCCAGGTAAGCGCCACTGCCGGCATTTTCGCCGCCCGGACAACTGCCGCCAGCGCATAAGCCACCACCATCTGTACTCCAAACGGGATGAAAAAAGCGATAAACAATCCGACAGCGACGCCGCGGGCGATATAATCCGGCGAACCGGACTGATTAACTAATTTCAGATAATAATAAGCAATTGACTTACGGCCTAACCGCTTCATAAACTTTTCCCGTTTGTGTCTTTTATCAGATGCAATATGTATAAGCAGTCTGATAAATTAGCAGAATAATTTGATAATACTATTATGGCAAAATCAATTATCGGTTTTACAAATTATCCGCGCGGAGTATAATATCACGACGCAGTTTTACATTATAATATATGTTCTACAGGTATCGGCATGGATTACAGAAAAGAAAAAGACATGCTCGGCGAATTGGATGTTCCGGCTGATTGTTTTTACGGCATCCACACCGCGAGGGCAATCAATAACTTCAATATTTCCGGACGGCGGACAGAACCGGGGCTGATTGTCGCAATCGCCATGGTAAAGAAGGCCTGCGCCCAAACTAATCATGACCTGAACTATCTGCCGGACGACAAAGCCGCGGCGATTTGCACCGCATGCGATGATATTATCGCGGGGCGACTGGACGACCAGTTTCCGGTTGACGCGCTGCAAGGAGGAGCCGGAACCTCCGCCAACATGAATCTCAACGAGGTAATCGCCAATCGGGCGCTGGAAATTCTCGGTCAAAAAAAAGGCGAATACGCCGTAATCAATCCGATTGAACATGTCAATCTCCATCAGTCAACCAATGATGTTTATCCCACCGCGGTCAAGACAGCCGCAATCTATGAACTGCGGGAACTCAGCAAAAACTGCGCCGGACTTCAGAATGTATTTCAGCGGAAAGAAAAGGAATTTGCCGATATTATCAAACTCGGCAGGACTGAACTGCAGGACGCCGTGCCGATAACGCTGGGCGCGGAGTTCGGCGCATTCGCCGAAGCTTTCGCCCGCGACCGCTGGCGCACGTTCAAGGCGGAAGAGCGGTTGCGGGTTGTGAATCTCGGCGGCACCGCCGTCGGTTCCGGCCTGACCGCGCCGCGCAGTTATATTTTTCTGGTGATTGAAAAACTGCGGACGCTGACCGGCATCGGCCTGAGCAGGGCGGAGAATTGTTTTGACCAGACCGCCAATGCCGACTGCTTCGTTGAGGCCGCCGCCATCATGCAGGCTTGCGCCGTTAACCTGCATAAAATCTGCCGCGATCTCCGCCAGCTCCACTTTCTCGGGGAAATATCTCTGCCCGCAGTTCAGGCGGGTTCCTCAATCATGCCGGGCAAAGTCAATCCGGTGATTCTGGAAAGCGTGATCCAAGGCGCAATGGAAGTAACCGCGCTTAACCGGCTGGTTGAAGACTGTGCCGCCGCCGGGACATTGCAGATCAATGAGTTCATGCCGCTGCTGGCGGACAGCATTCTGCGCGGACTTGCGGTATTGAAACGGATTACCGCCGCACTCGCGAACCATGCCGACGGCATCATTGCCAATCCGGAACGCTGCAAACAGTTTTTCGATGGCAGCCAAACTCTGATTACGGCTTTTCTACCGCAACTAGGCTATGATAAAGCCTCGGAACTGCTCAAAGAATTCCGCGCCGGACAAGACAAGGATTTCAGGCATTTTCTGGAAATTAAACTCGGTGGAGAAATGGTGAACAAAACCCTGTCGCCGTATAATCTCGTATCATTAGGTTTTAAATAACCTCTATTATAAGGAATCAAAAGTTGGAAAAAGCTCCTAAATCATTGCGCCTGCATATCGCTATCTTCGGCAGAACCAACGTCGGCAAATCCAGCTTTCTCAATTTGATTGCCGGCCAGGATGCCGCCATCACGTCGCCGGTTCCAGGCACCACCACCGACGTCGTTGAAAAAGTCATGGAACTGCTGCCGATAGGCCCGGTCGTGCTGCTGGACACCGCCGGCTTGGATGATACTTCGGAACTCGGCGCTAAACGGATTCAGAAGACCGAAAAGGTCTTCGGACGCGCTGACGTGATAACCATCATCTGCGAAGCCGGAATCTGGGGCGAAGAAGAAAACCGGATTGTTGATGAAGCCGCCGCTAAAAATATTCCGGTGATTGCAGTAATCAATAAGATTGATTTGAATAAACCGTCCACGGAGTATATCGGCAATATCCGGCAGCGCGGCGTCAAACACATCCTTGAAGTCTCCAGCGTCAACACCGCTGACCGGACATATTACCTAGCGGCATTCAAACAGGCGCTGATTGAATGCTGTCCGGAAGACTTTATCACGCCGCCGCCGCTGGCCGGCGATCTGGTCCGCCCCGGAGGCATTGCCGTGCTGATTGTTCCGATTGACCTCCAGGCCCCGAAAGGCCGCCTGATCCTGCCGCAGGTGCAGACCATCCGCGATGCGCTGGACAATGATGCGTCCGTCATCATCGTCAAGGAACGCGAATATGCCCATATGCTCGGCCTGCTGAAAGAGAAGCCGGACATTGCCATCTGTGATTCGCAGGTGGTCATGAAAATGGTCGCCGATACTCCGCCGGACATTCCGTGCACCACGTTCTCGATCCTGTTCTCCAGACTCAAGGGCGACATGATTGAGATGGCCAGAGGTGCGGCGGCTATCGGCTCGCTGAAGCCGGGTTCCAAAATCCTGATTTCCGAAGCCTGTTCCCATCATGCGGCGGAAGACGACATCGGCCGGGTCAAAATTCCCCGCTGGCTGAGGCAATTCCTGGGCGCCGATCTGAAAATAGATGTTTTCGCCGGGAGAGATTATCCCGACAACCTGAAGCAGTACAGCTTGATTGTCCATTGCGGCGGCTGCATGCTCAACCGCCGGGAGACGCTGTCCCGCATCGAACAGGCCAGGCAGGCAAGAGTGCCAATCACCAATTACGGCATGTGCATCTCATACGTTCAGGGAGTAATCAACCGCGTACTCTCCCCCTTTCCCGCCGCCTTGGACGCATTCGAACGCGCCGTAAAATCCCAACCCCGGCAGGAATAAACTTGAAAAACACCGCAGCAATTATTGCGTCATTACTGTTGTCCGGGATATGTTCTGCCTATGGTCAAGCAACTGAAATCATTCCGGAAGGGAGAAAAATCCAGATAAACTGTGCCGCCGTTGAAAAAATGCTGCAAACGCCTTTTGAAGATTATATGCTTAACGGTCCGGCCGACAGGACTTTAAAAATTCATCTTCAAACGTTAAGAAGAGAAATAATCAGAAAGTTTTTTGAGTCGAATTCGCCGGCCTTTTTTTTAAATTGGAGCGGCGTTCCGCGGGAGAAGCTGCTGAAAATCAGCAAGATAAATTTTACTCCAATGGAAGGCTTTACCCTGAATGTGGATTTAAAAACAAGGGAGCTGCTGATATTGCCGGCAAGGTTTTTTGATCCGATAAATCTGGCGGAGGATATCAACTGGGGAATCGGTTTTCTGGATTATCAGGATTCCGCCGCTAAGCCGCAGATGAATGAAAAACTTGATCAGTACATTGCCGAAAACATCAAACTTGAGGTAACAAGACAATGGCTGGTTGACGATTTTTATCAGATGCTGCTGGACCGGAAAACACTCTCAGACAAAGCTTTCAATGAGTATTTGAACAGCTATCTGAAAACAAGAATACAGGAGCTGGAATTTAATCGCAAAGCGCTTCCAGCCTGGCAACAGTTCCTTCCAATGGACATGATTAAGAAATGGGAAAATAACAATTCAACAAGACTGGAAAAGATTGTTGAACTGTCCCGCAAGTACGGCAATAATACCTCTTCCAAAGCGCTGACAGAACAAGAAGCGGAGTTCCTGAGAGGCGATATTATAACCAAATCATTCAGTGATTGCAGTTTTCAGAGCAATTCATTTGACAATATTGTATCTATCTACCAGGACAAGGATTATGCCATGCTCTTCAGCCTGTGCTTCGGACATTTCTATTCCGTGAAAACAATGTCTTTGGGGTTTATCTGCCCCGGCTATAACCGGTTCCGCCAGTTCTGGACTCCGGTATTCGGCACGAAAAAAGCGGACGGCGATCAGATTTCCGCAAATGACTTTTCTCTTACTTTCGATGAAGGAAACTCCTTTGAAGAGAAATTCTACCTGTTGTTTTCAATAAACGCCCTGGATTAAATCCCCTTCAGAATGGTTCCCCATAATATGAGAATTATGGGACTGCAACAAAACCGCATTTCCGAGATTTCGGAGAGACGTTGAGCGAAACGGTGTTCCGCAATGGGGGTTGTGCTCTGTCACAACCGCCCAACTCCGAGACTTTGGATTGTCCTTGAGCGGAAGTTTCAGCGGATTTTCCGGCGACGCCCCAGTCCTCCCAGTCCTCCCAGTCATCCCAGTCATCCCAGTCCTCCCAGTCCTCCCAGTCCTCCCAGTCCTCCCAGTCTTCCCATCGCCTTCCGGCGACTCCGAGACTTTGGAGGATTGTTGAACATAACTGTTTTGCCCTGCGACAGCAGAACAGGCCGGGCAACCGCACGTCCCAGTCTTCCCATCGCCTTCTGGCAACTCCGAGACTTTGGAGTGCCGTTGAGCACAACGGTTTTAATGTTTAATAAGATTTTCAAACAACTTTTTCGACAACCGGTTAAGATTGTCGTTAACTGATCCCAAAGTCGCCACCAGAGACGGACGGCACTGCAACAAAACCACATTCCCGAATTTTTGGAGAGCCTCTGAACATACACCATCCCATTCCCATTATTTGCTCCCGGCCATTAGCCGCAACCCATTAGGCCCATAAGCCCTATAGGCCCCATCGGCCCCATGTTTTTGCCTCGCCTTTAGCGCGCCCGGCAGAACAAAACGGACAACCGTCCGATTTCCGAGGGTTTGGAGACCAGTTCAGCACAATCGTTGTATGACGTTTTACCCCAAACGCCAACCCAGCCAGTTTTGGCAAAACTGGCATACCTTTTCTCTTTCCAGCATTTCCGAGGTTTTAGAGACCATTTCAGCATAACGACTTTCAATTTTGACACACATTTCCTAGACGCTGGCGAGCCCTTGAATACAAGTTCTAAAATTCTAAAGCTTTCAAACTTCTAACTTCCGCACTCTCGAACTTTAGAACTTCCCCCCAGCATTTCCGAGACGCTGGAGACCAGTTCTGCACAATCATTTTTTATCACAGAGTCACCTCGTTCCGGATTTTTAACTTTAAGACTTTCTCGCTTTCCACTTTCAATTAATCCATAGTTCCCCATTTTAAATTTAAATCAAAGTCTACACATATAGGAGATTTTGTCAACAGGCAGGATGAAATCAAGCTCAATAAATGCGGTAAAATGCATTTTTGAAACTCCTGATTTGGCCGGTAATATCTTTAAAACATATGCAGGATTTCGCCGGGCTACCGCGCCGCAATCCGTTATTTAAGCAGATCGGGGCGGAGAAATACCATGTCGGCCTGACGCAGTTCACCATTCGGATCAAAGTGAAACTGGGTAATATCGTACCAGCCAAAACCGGCATCGCGCATAAATCCGGCGACATCCGGCAGCAGCGGGGCGCCCTCGTTGTACTGCTGCACATTGCACTCAATTTGCACACCGCGCGCATGTGCCAGGCACTGCGGACCGCCACGCAGGATATCGAGTTCCGAACCCTGAGTATCCAGTTTGATAAAGTCCGGCAGCGGCCACTTGCGCTCTGCGACCAGACTGTCCAGGCGGCGCGTTATATGCTCACTCTTAAGCAGAGCGTTTTGTTCGTAAAATTTTGTTTTTTCAATATAATAAGAATCGCCGGTTCCTGCCGGAGAAAGGCTGGTTTCGTAGAATATCTTCGTCTCGCCGTCTCGTTCGCCCAGCACGGCAACGGCATACGGTTCCTTGCTGCGAATCAACGCTTCCTCATGCTTCGCCATTGCCTCGAACAGAAAAAATTTAGTGTTCGGCATGAGCGGCTTGTATAATGTTTGCTGTCCCTCATAAATGTCAAATGGATTGTTTGCGCCAATATCATAAAAAACTTGCGGAACAAAGCAATGTTTTAGAAAGTTTTTCCAGCGTAAAGTGCTGAACGCCCGGGGGTCTTGCAAAAAACCCAGTATCCGCGCATTTTTCTTGAATGCCCCGGTGAAAAATGATTCGGTGAACTTTTTGGCGCCGCGCGAAAGGCGGCCTTTGGTCTTTTGGATAAGCTTGCGATATGGCATAACTGCTCCCCGCTGAAGTTAAGATCGTTTTCTGCTTGGCTTCATACATAATCATCAACTCAAATATAAAATCAATTTAACGGATTGCCAGTAAAAATGTGCTTTTTTATAAAATTATGCCGTATCATCCGATTCCGACAGCGCCGCCAAAAGTATAGAACATCATTTAAATAGTTTATAATTAACGATTTATCTTTGTTTTCAGCTTGACTTTTTGTTTTGCAGCTGTATTGTATCTACTTAACTATAAGGATGTTATGTAAATATGATAAATCGACAGGATCCGCGACAAATACAGATGTTTGATCGAGTTGAAGAGATTTTACATCCGAAGGCTCAGGCTCGTCTGGATGGAGATTGGCCCGGCGTGTTCCGGCGTGCCATTTTACAACTGATGCCGGTAGACCGGCTCGGGGAAGATTTCTCTTGTGACTTCGGTCGTCCGACGAAGGAGCATTACTCGATTTGCGGTTTGATTTTACTGAAGGATTATTTCGGCTGGACCAATGAAGATACGATTGATAAATATCTTTATGACTTGAAAGTGCAGTACGCGCTGAAAATCCAGCCGGACAATTTACAGTTCGGCAGCCGCACCTTGGAGCGTTATCTGAAATTATTTCGGGAGAAAGAGCTTGCGCATAAGATAATGGATGAGGTTACCGTAATGATCATCAAAGAACTGAATATTGAAGTTGACAAGCAGCGTCTGGATTCGACTCATGTTTTCAGCAATATGGCCGACTGGAGCCGTTCAATGCTGCTGTTCAAGACCACCAAGCGTTTTCTGATTCAGGTAAAACGTCATGAATCGAAGCTGTATGAGGAGATTGATCAGGATTTGCGGGAGCATTACGAATCTCAGGGCGGCTGGATTTATGGTGATGTAAAAACGCGCAATGTCCGCTACGGGAACCATACTTGTAATAATCATGAACAGCTTGGCTGGGACATGCTGCGCTTGATTGAACGCTTTGAAAAACATCCAAAACTGTCAAACATGAATACCTTCAAAGACATGTTCCGGGTGTTTTCAGAACAATGTGAGATTGATGACGGCAAGATCAAAATTCGTAAGCATCCCGGCGGTGCGGCTATTGTCAATCCTTCTGACCCGGATGCTTCGATTGACAATAAGGGAGTGGGCTATCAAGTGCAAGTCAGCGAAACGTACAATCCTAAAAATCCGGTTCAAATAATCACTGTTGCGCTGCCTCAGACCGCCAGTGAATCTGATCAGAATGCAGTCAAGCTGATGCTTGAGAAAATGGAAAAAGCCGGAGCTAAACCGGAAATGCTGCTGGCCGACTCAGGTTATGGTTCAGATGAAAATGTTGTTACCTCCGCTCAAAAAGGGGTTAAGTTAATTGCGCCGGCAACTGGTAAAGACGCCGGCAAAGTAGGACTTGAAGAATGCGAACTGGACAGCGAACAGCGCATTATTAAATGTCCGCTGGGCAGACATCCTTTATCCAAAAAGTTTGACGGAGAAAAGGGCCGCGCTGTTTTTGCCGCAGATGTCTGCGGCAATTGTCCTATGCTCAAGCAGTGTTCATCCTCAAAAAGCGGTAATAACTATGTTATCACTTACGATGCCAAAAGTCTGCGGCTGCGCGAACGCCGGCTGCATGAGAAAACCGAGGAATTTCGCGAAGACTACCGGATGCGCTCAGGAGAGGAAGCATTATTCGGGAGGCTGAAACAGTTCACGCCGCTAAGGCGGCTTGGCGTCAGAGGAAAACTTGCTGTATATAATGCCATATATTCGATTACGGCAGTACACAATATTATGCAGATGGCTGGATTTTGTAAGAAACAGCGGGTACAAAAACGAAAGAAGGCTGGAAATAAGCCGGAAACTGCTTTTTTCACAACTCTCTTCATCTGGCTATGCCAATTATTTACCTGTGAAGAACAGATGGCGGCATGAAAAGCACGAATTAATGGCGGAAATATTTTTCCAAAGTCCATCCGCAATTCTATTTTTAGCGTCAGTGGACTTTTGGCGGTGCCGTCCGTTATCTGTTTATGCAAAATCATTGTATTTTTCTTATTCTTAATATAGAATTATACCAGACTAAAGAGTATATTAAATAACGGAAATACTATATTCATATAGAAGCGAACTGGTTTTTTATCTAAAAATTCGTAAGGTTTGTGTGTCATGCAAATTCGAAGAAACAGTTACACTATTCTCGAAATACTGTTCGTGATATGCATTGTTTTCATCATCATAAATATGCTGTTTCCCGCATTTAACGAATCACGCGCCAAAGCCCGTTTTGTCCGCTGGCTGGCCTTCAATAAACAATGCAGCGACGACCCCACCTGCGTAATCAATTTCAACTTTCAGGAAGGCAAGGGCTCCATTCTTACAAACTCTGCCGTCGGCAATGAAAACAATAAATTCAATGCCAAAGATTACTATGGAGTGGTCAAGGGCAGTAATCTTGTCACTAAAAGCGGCGACTGGACGAACGGCCGCTGGTGGAAAGGTAAAAGGGCGCTGCAGTTCGACGGTACCACCATTGTTGAAGTTCCCCAGACCGAAGCCATTGATTTCGGCGAAGATGATAATTTTACCATCATCATCTGGCTGAAGTTTGATGTATTCGAACAATGGTCAACTCCGTACTGCAAATCGTACGCTGACCAGTTCGCTCAGTATGATATGTACTATGACAATACCGAATACCCGGGGAACCCCTCGGCAAACCCGCCGATACCACCGTACAAAGCGCTGTTCGAAATAGATATCTGCCGCACCTGCATCGGTTATGATAATAAGTTTTTAAACCTCGACGGTTCCATGACGTCAAACATAGAAATGGATACGAATCACTGGTATATGATGGCGCTTAGAAACAAAGTGGAAAAGAGCCCTGCCTCTCCCGGTCTCAACAATAAAAACGATCACACGGTAGATGTATTCTGGAATGGCTATATCCTGCCCGGATCGCGCCAGACGAACAACGTCCTGGCCGCAGGGGTACACTGCAACGCCAAATTAATTTTAGGCGCAATGCGTTTCTGGACCGGGCAAAACAGCGGAGACGGTTCTTTGAGCTGTTTCTTCAAAGGAAAAATTGATGAATTCCTCATATTCAGGCGGGCGCTGGAAGACACCGAAATACGCGGACATTATATGATGGGTCAGGAACATCAATATTAAACATGCGTCTTGGGGAATTTCAACGACTGAAATAAGTTGACAATTAATATTATTACTGGACAGGTTACGATGGGTATAAGATTCCGCTGCAAAAACTGCAATCAGAAATATGAGTTGGAAGATCATTGGGCCGGACAGGTTTCAGAATGCCTTAGATGCGGAGCTGCGATGCAAGTCCCCAAAGAATCGCAGATTCCACAGGACAGCAACTCTAAAAAATCCAAGACTATCAGACGGGCCATGCCGGTCCAGGGAATTAACCCGTTAGATAAAATTCAGAAAGTCCAGATAGTTTCCGCCACGGCCAAAAGCGGCGCGGCGGATGATATTATCTTCCGTTGCCAAATATGCCACCAGAAGTACCGCCTGCCGCGCGACCTTGCCGGACAGGTGGCGGAATGTGCCAAATGCAATAGAAATATGGTTGTGCCTGTCAAGTCTGACGACTGGGCCAAAAACGCTGAAAAACCTGATGATGAAATCGTTTTCTGGTGCAAAGCCTGCGGCGCGAAATATCGACTGGAAAAAGAACTTGTCGGACAGCGCGTGGAATGCACCAGATGCAAAAGCACTTTCCCGGTTCCGAAAGAGTCGGAAACCGCGCCGCCGAAGAATCTGCCAAGCCAGAGCCAGGCGAATAACATGCCGGCAGGTCCGGACAAAACAGCATCCGTCAATAAAGTTGCATCAACAGCGCCAGCCGATAACGCTAAACTTTCGCAAGACGAGCAGGAAAGCCTGCTTGACCAGATACCAGCCAAAACCATGACGGCTCAACAGCCTGCTCCTGAAAAAAATAAAATCGCGGAAAAAGAGAAAGACAAATCCGAAGCAGTAACGGACAAGGCAGATAAGAAGGGAGAAAAAACCTCAGATTCCGTCAAGGTTCAGCGTATTGAACCGGAAACTGAAAAAACCCATACTACCATCGAAATGACCAAAACTGTGACCATGATGGTAAAGTATATTATAAAACTGCCGGAAAACAATATCCTTTTTTCATGGGGCTCGGTTGTAATTGATTGGATTGGGCAGTTTGGCGTCTTCCGCTGGATTCCGAAAAGAGTTTTCGCTTATATCGCAACCCTGCTGGCTTTGACTGGACTGCTCTATCTTACAAGCGGATTTTTCAGGCCGAAAGATGATCCGCCGGCATACCAGCTTCATGTCATGTGCTCCAAATGCAGTCTTCGCGAAATCAGAAGTATTCTTACCCCCGATGATGAAGTATGTTGCAAATGCAAAGGTAAAATCGGTTATGCATGGCTATGTGACAGTTGCGGCAAATATTTCCCGAAACTAAATACGGAAAAAAGCATAATTAATGATCCCGCATTGAGCAAACATGAAAAAATAAAGCTGATAAAACCGCCGTTGTGTCCGTACTGCAGATCCTCGAAAGTGCATTATGTCTCAAGCACTGACGCCACTTTCGGATATTGAAGAAACTGTCTCAAAGATCAGTTTAAACTCATTTTCCCCAGTTCGGCAATGACCATTTGCGGAGTAATAACACTCATACATACAGGATTGCCCCTGGGGCATTCGCGCTTGAAGCATGGTGCGCATGGCTGTTTTTGATAAACAATCCTCCAGCTTGCGGAAATCGGCGAAGTGGCGGAGCGATCGGTCGGCCCGAAAATCGCGATGCCGGGACACCCCAGCGCCGCCGCCAGATGCATGATGCCGCTGTCATTGGCCACGCATACCGCCGCCTGCTTCAGCAGGTGCATGAGTTCCGGCATGTCGGTTTTCCCCGCCAGATTGAATGCCTTGTCCGGAACCAGTCCATCAACCGCCTCCTGGCAGATATCCCGTTCCTTGGCGGAACCCAGCACTGCAACAATCCCGCCCTGCCCGATCCACCATTCAGCCACAGCCTTGAAACTGGCGGAATCCCAGCGCTTGGAACTGCCGTATGCCGCACCGGCCGCCAGCGCCAGCAGGCGGGGATGCCGGCAGAGCGCCTGCATTTCCGGATGCAGCGTTTCAAACGCCGGAATAATATTGAATTCCGGCAGTTCGCCGTCCCAGTCCGGCGCGCCAAGCGCCTTAACCATAGACAGATATTTGTTCGCGTGATGCAATTCATTCAGCACGTAATCTTTCCGATGCGGAAAATTAAAACTTCTTTTCAGCAGAAACCCACGGCAACGGGCTGCTGCTCCATATAGCGGCTTAATCCCGGCAAGCCGAAATTGAATGGCATCGCGCAGTGAATTATTGAACAGTATTCCCACCCCTGCGTGAAGTTCCCTGATAATCTTAACCTCGCCGGCGGTCCATGCCCGATGCGCCTGTTTTATCGGAATAACGACGTCAACGATCGGCAAGGCATTGAACAACTCTGTCAGCGCTGCCGGACAGATCACAAAAAGACCGCAACCTTCAGGCATGATTTTTTTCAACTGCATCAAGGCAGGCAGCGTCATTATTGCATCGCCCAGCCAATTGGGAACGCGTACGGCAATTCCGTCCTTCAAACTCCGCACATCAAGCGTAGTCACCGGAAATAATGGAGCCGGCGCTAAATCCGGTTTGGTTATTTTTACTTCTTTGCTCATCGCAATAGAACCACTTTTTTTAGTTTTGTACTTTCAACAAAGCCTATGGATTGTTCGCGATGTAATCGTCAACCGCGGCTTTCAGGTCGTCCGCGATCTTGACGTTTTGAGGCTGGTGATTGCGGATTACTTCGCTGCCGTAGCCGGTGCGCACCAGATAACCGCATTGACAACCTGCCCGTTCGGCGGCTTCAAGGTCGGAAAGACGGTCGCCGACCATAAAAGATCTTTCCAGGTCTATTTTGAATTCAGATGCGGCGTCAAAAATCATGCCCGGTTCCGGTTTGCGGCAGGCGCATTCTCCGGAAAATTCAGGATGATGCGGGCAGTAGTAAAAAGCGTCAATTCTAGTGCCGGCGGCAACCAGCAGTTCCTGAATTCTGGCATTGACTTCGTCCACGTCGGATTCTTTGTAATACCCCCGCGCGACGCCGGCCTGGTTTGACACAACAATCGCCAGGAACCCGTGTTTATGCAGTGTGCGCAAAGCATCAATTACGCCGGGAATCAGCGCGACTTTCTCCGGTTGCCAGAGGTAGTCCACTTCTTCATTGACGACACCGTCGCGATCAAGGAAACAGGCTTTATTCATAAAATCATCAACCTCACAAATATTTAAAGAAGTAATAAGAATAGCTTGATATTGCAGAATTTTCAAATAGATTACAATCTGATTAAGCTTTAAGGATATTAAAATGGACAGCGATGTTGAAAGTATTATTAAACAACTGAAAAATGGCGAAATCGACATTTTTTCAGCGCTGTCTGTTGCCGCTAAAAGCCACAGTATTACCGACCTGGGATTTGCCAAAATCGACAACGACAGAAAATCCCGCTGCGGTTTTCCCGAATTCATTTACGGCGCGGGAAAAACTCTGGAACAGATATGCGGCATCATCCCCGCAATTCTGAAAAGGAAGAATCCGGTGCTGGTCACCCGCATCGATGCCAGGACCGGGAAAAAAATCTGCGCGAAGTTTCCGAAAGCGGAATACGATGAGCAGGCCCGTACCCTGATCATACGATTGAAAAAATCCAGTATCAAACCTGCCGGCAATGTCCTGATTGTCACTGCCGGGACTTCCGATCTGGGCGTGGCGCTGGAAGCAAAATATACCGCCGAATTGTGCGGCTGCGGCGTCGAATTGATTTCGGACGTCGGCGTTGCCGGCATTCACCGCTTATTCGCGGAAGCCGACCGACTTAGGCGCGCCGATGCGATCATCGTGGTCGCCGGAATGGAAGGCGCCCTGCCCAGTGCGGTAGGCGGCCTGGTAAACTGTCCGGTGATCGCGGTCCCGACCAGCATCGGCTATGGAGCTTCGCTGAATGGTTTTACTGCGCTGTTCTGTATGCTCAGCAGTTGCGCCAGCGGCATCACCGTCGTCAACATTGACAATGGTTTCGGCGCCGCTTGTGCCGCTGTCAGAATAGTGAACAGCAAAAGCTGAAAACCGGCGGAACTGTTATTCTCTATTAATTTCTGCAAAACAATTAGAGATTTAGCCATTTCGGGTATATATTCCCATTTTTAAAGTTTAACAGTTTCTCAAATTCAGAATTTGTAATGATAAAAGTGATTTTTAAAGCCGCTTCAAAATGTGAAAACTGCAAAAGACAGTTAAGCGGCAGCAGATAAACAGGAAAAGTGAAAATGAAAAATTATCCTAAATACCGCTATCCGGAACCGGTTGCAATAACCAACCGGCAATGGCCCGACCGTAAAATCGAAAAATCTCCAGTATGGGCTTCCGTCGATCTGCGTGACGGGAATCAGGCGCTGCCGATCCCGATGAACCCGGAAAAGAAACTTGAATATTTCAAAATGCTGATCGGAATCGGTTTCAAAGAAATTGAAGTCGGCTTCCCTTCCGCGTCACAGGACGATTTCGACTTCGTCAGAAGCTTGATTGAAAATAATATAATTCCGGACGGCGTCAGGATTTCAGTATTGACCCAGGCCAGAAAGCACTTGATTGACCGCACGATTGAATCCTTAATCGGCGCTAAGGACGTCATAGTTCACTGCTATGTGGCCACCTCGGATTTGCACGGCCAATTCGTTTTCGGACGCAATCGCCAGGAAGTCAAGGAAATGGCGGTGGACGGCACTAAAATGATTATTGACTCGGTCCGGGAACAGGGACTGAAAGCCAGAGTCGCATATGAGTATTCACCCGAAGAATTTACGGACAGTGATATCGACTTTGTCATTGATGTGTGCCAGGCCGTCAAAGAAGCCTGGGGGCCGTGCCGGAAAGAAGATTTCATCCTGAATCTGCCCGCGACGGTAGAACGCAGACCGCCATATCAGTATGCAGACATGATCGAGTACTTCTGTAATAAATACCGCTACATGAACGAAACCACTATCAGTGTTCATGCTCATAACGATCAGGGATGCGCGGTTGCCGCCACCGAGATGGCGCTGCTGGCCGGAGCGGAACGGGTTGAAGGTACGATCTTCGGTCATGGCGAACGCACCGGCAACCTGGATATTTCCATATTGGCGTTAAATCTGTATTCCCGCGGAGTGAATATCGGTCTGAATTTCTCAAATATGCCTGAAATAGTCAGAATTGTGGAGGATGCGTCCGGAATAGAAGTTCATCCCCGCCATCCATATGCCGGACAGTTGGTATTTACCGCATTTTCCGGTTCGCATCAGGACGCCATCCGAAAAGGCATAGACCAGATCGAGGAAACCGCGGAATTTTTTAAACAGGGCTGGAAAGTGCCTTATCTGCATATTGATCCGGCTGATATCGGACGCAGTTATGAAAAACTGATCCGCATTAACAGTCAGTCCGGCAAGGGAGGGATTGCTTTTATTCTGGAAAAAGAATTCGGCATTTTCCCCCCGAAAAAGATGCTGCCTGAAATCGGCAAGACTATTCAGCAACTGGCTGACGCCAAAGGCGAAGAGATTGATTCCAAGGAATTATATAAGGCTTTCCAGGACAGTTTCGTCAATGTCAACGGACCATACCAGTTGAAATCTTTCTCGCGGGAAATCATCAACAAAGCCAACGGCGATTTGATATCAGTGAAAATCCAGGTTGAAATCAACGGCGTGGAACATGTACTGAAAGGCAAAGGAAACGGGCCGCTTTCGGCTGTGGCACACGCGCTTCAGGCATGTCCGGAAGTGCCTGACTTTACACTGGATGATTTTTCGGAAAAATCTCTGGGACATACCGCCGATGCGGTTGCAATTGCATTTGTCGGAATCCGGATAGCCGCCGGAACAGAACTGTTCTACGGCGCCGGTGAACATTCAAACATTGACCGCGCGGCAATAGCAGCACTATTCAGTGCGCTGAACCGTGCGGCGACATTATAATAATCAAAAAGGGCCTTATTGAAACATGAAAAAGTACTTGACCATCGGTTTGATCATCGCTCTCATTGTCGTTGCGCATGTTATCGTCATTCGCATGTTCTGGAAAGGACACAAAGAGACTCCGGCAACGGTAGAAAATGCGGAGGAAGTAAAACCCGCTGAGAGTGTCGAGCAGAAAGACGCCTCCGGCAAACCCGTCTCAGTAAAGCCTGCCGGCGTTGCCGCAAAAGCTGAAATGGCGCCAGCCAGGAGTCCGTCGCTCGGCAAGTTTTTTCAATACAAACATGCGATTGAAGGCAATATTGCCTGTCTGCCGCTCAGTTCCGAGACCACTACCGGAATATTAGTTGATATTGACAGCCGGCAAGTACTCTGGGCCAAAAACCAGCGGGAAGCTACTCCGATTGCTTCGATGACTAAAATGATGACGCTGTTGCTTGCAATGGAAGATATTAACCAGCGGCAGGATCTTTCGCTGGAAACACCGGTAAAAGTTACTAATGCCGCAGCGAAAATCGGCGGCAGCCAGGTTTATCTTGACCCGAAAGAGACATTCCCGCTCAGTGAATTGCTGAAAACTATTGCGATTAAAAGCGCCAATGACTCCGCATATCTTGTTGCCGAATTTCTCAGCGGCGGCGATGTCAGCGGTTTTATTGCCAGAATGAACCGCCGGGCTAAACAATTGAAGATGCCCAGCACGAACTTCGTCAATCCCAACGGCTTGCCGGTAGATACCGGGGAAAATTCCACAAGCAGCCCCGAAGGCATGGCATTGCTTGCCGAGCAATTGCTGGAATACCCGCAGGTTTTAAAATGGACGTCCTCCCCGACTGATTCTTTCCGTGAAAAAGGCACCAAAGGATATCAGATGTTGACCAATACCAATAAACTGATCGGCAACTGCGCCGGAGTCAACGGCATGAAAACCGGCTTTATCAGAGTTTCCGGTTTTTGCATAACCGTAACCTGTACCCGCGGCGGCAAGAGAATGGTTGCTGTAGTCACGGGATTCCAGGACAAAAACCACCGCACGAATTTCGTCAAAAAGCTGCTGGACTGGGGTTACAGGCGTGATGCCGTCATTGACGACCCGGAAGCGCTGGCTAAATTCGACAAAACTGTGACCAATGTTGCCGGCAAAGAAAAAGGCAGCGCCAGAAATGCGCTTGCAAGCAAAAAGAAAAAGCAGGCCGCGCCGGCTGAAGCTGAAGGTCACGAATAGAAGTTTGTGAGGATTTGATTTTTACACGGCTGGGGATTAATATCTCCGGCCTTTTTTGTATCCGCTGCCGGTCGTATAAATGAAAAAAGCGGAAAGGAAACCTTTCCGCCAAAATTTCAATATCCCAGGATGATTACAGGGATTTCATTCTCGGTTCAAGATACTCAATACAACTGCTGAGCGAAGCCAGTTTAGGATAATCTTCTTCGGGTATCTGCACCTTGTACTGCTTGCGCAATTCCATGACGATGTCGAGGAAATCCATTGAATCCAGGTCCAGTTGATCTCTTAACTTTTCATCCGGATTGACTTGAGAACAATCCCCGTCCGGAAGAATATCATTAATGATCTCGATAATAGCATCTTTTATCTGGTCTCTTGTCATGCTTAACTCCGTTTTTTCATGTCCGGCTGCAACAGATTCTATAAATAATTGCAAATCCAAGTTTATTAATAATCTTAATCCCGTGGTAACCGGGTATATAATCAATCAAGGAATATAGCCTGGAATTTGCCATTTACAAGAGTATAAAACCATAAAGAAAGGCATAAATTAATCTGTTTTTTAAATAGCGGCGAACTCCCCGGGAAATAATGCTGTCAGTCTGATTTACGGCTTATTGCCGCCTTCCTCAATGCGGTTCGAGCGTCTTCTCACATCACATCCAATTTTATGAAGTTAAAATCAGGGTAATCCGGGTAAATTTTCGGCATGTTTCAAAAAGTGTTATAGATAGTTGACACTTTTTTAGACGTAGCCGCCCTGGAGTTTTCAAGCCCCAGTTCAACTTGCCTCCGTATAGGGCGTTCTGTTTCTCAGGACGCTTTGAGCAATACTAATTCAGTA
>CAIKZE010000256.1 GCA_903831825.1 uncultured Lentisphaeria bacterium
GCAGGCGCGGGACGAGTGTCTTGCGTCCGTATTTTTCCGTTCCTCCTTCAGGCGATATTCATATCGCCAATCAGTCGGATCGAAAAAATCCAATCCACAATCCGACTCGTCTATGTTAAATTTTCAACCTTATAGAGTATACTTTCACATGCCCGCTGAAAATTCCACTTTTTCGATTTTCGGGAGCGGCTCGTTGATCGTAATATTTCTAAGCGTGATATGAACTTTATTTATGCTTTCGATTCCGAATACGTCTTTCAGCGCGGACAGCACCCGGCTCTGCAAATCGGCGGACAACGGAGGCAGGCCGCCGCCGCTGGCGTCGAAATCAATCTGAATGTTCAGAAACTGCTGTTTGCTGCGGGTATAGAGGCGGACTTTGTCTATTTCCACGAATTTGAATTCGCTTTCCAGCGAACGGATCAGGGAGGTGATCGCCGAACTGGAAATAAAGACATTGCCGTTAGCGCCATTGATAGTAACGCCGCCGCAACGCCTGGTGCGAAAAATGAACATGACAATCAGTCTCACAGCCAGCAGGACAAACAGGATTATCAGAATTACCGCGATTGCGGAAAGAAATCCCATGTTGAAATCCAGCGCTGACCCTTTTGCCTGAAAAATGCTTTTGAAAAAAGCTTCCATCTTTAATATTCCATTAACTATTTATTGTCTTCTTCTTCGTTTTCGGCGTGTTCGGCAACTTCTTCAATTTCCTGAACAACGACATTGACGCAAACGACATTCATGCCGGTAATGTTTTCGACCTGCTCGATGATTGCGGTTTGAACTCCTGCGGCGACTTCAGGGACCTTATAGCCGAACTTCATGTTGAGCTTGATTTCAATTTCAACCTTGTCATCATCCAGTTTGATGGAGATGGCGCGGTCGCTGATTTTGCGGCTGCCGACGATTTCGGCGATATTATCCACAAATGAACTGCCGGCGAGTCTGGATACGCCGTCAACCGCCAGCGCGGCTTTGCGGACGATTGAAGAAATTACATTCTCATGAATCTTGATTACTCCGAGTTCGCTTTCTTTGCCGGCGCAGGTTGTCGCGCCGGGCACCTTCGCGGAACTTTCTTTTTTTATGGATTTCAAGTCTTTCATGCTTCTTCTCCTTTGTTAAAACCCGTCATCGGGATTAATGATTGGAAGACAATAAGCCTTCCTTAATCGTTCTTTCAAGGAATCCGGTATCGTATTTGCCGGCGGCGAAATCTTTATTATTAATAACCGCCAGGGTCAGCGGAATGGTGGTCTTGACGCCTTCAATAATAAATTCCTCCAGCGCCCTTTTGCATCTCGACAGACAATCCGCGCGGTCTTTGCCTTTGATGATGAGTTTGGCAATCATGCTGTCATAGTTCGGCGGAATCCTGTAGCCGCTGTAAACATGGGAATCCACGCGGACCCCGATGCTGCCGGACGGGATAAACATAGTTACCAGTCCGGGGCTCGGCGTGAAGTTTTTATACGGATCTTCAGCATTGATGCGGCATTCAATCACATGCCCGTGAATCTGGACGTCTTTCTGGGCAAATGAGAGTTTCTCGCCTGCGGCAACGCGGATCTGTTCTTTAATCAAGTCAAAGCCGGTGATTTCTTCCGTAACCGGGTGTTCCACCTGAATACGGGTATTCATTTCCATGAAATAGAATTCGCCCTGGTCGTTAAGGAGGAACTCAATGGTTCCGGCATTGGTATAATTGACTGCTTTGGCGGCTTTTACCGCGGCTTTGCCCATCCGGTCCCGGAGTTTCGGCGAAAGGGAAGGGGAGGGCGATTCTTCGATCAGTTTCTGCTGACGGCGCTGGATGCTGCAGTCGCGTTCCCCGAGATGCACCACGTTGCCGTGGGTGTCGGCGATGATCTGAAATTCAATATGTTTGGGATTTACCAGATATTTTTCCATGTAGAGATCGCCGTTGCCGAACGCGTTTTCCGCTTCGGTTTTTGCGGCGTGAAAGCCTTGAATCAGGCTGGCGTCATTGTGGGCGATACGCATACCGCGTCCGCCGCCGCCGGCTGAAGCTTTGATGATAACCGGATATTTCAATTTTCTGGCGAACTTGACCGCGTCCTGTTCGGTTTCGATCAAGCCGTCGCTGCCGGGGGTGACCGGAACACCGGCCTTGATCATGGTTGCCCTGGCCACGTTTTTGTCGCCCATTGCCCGCATCTGGGCGGGGGTGGGGCCGATAAAGGTTATTTTGCAGTCGTTGCATACTTCCGCGAAATGGGCGTTTTCAGCCAGAAATCCGTATCCGGGATGAATGGCGTCCACGTCACAGATTTCAGCCACGCTGATCAAACGGTCAATCAGCAGATAGCTTGCGCTGGCGGCGGCAGGTCCGATGCAGACGGCTTCATCAGCCAGTCTTACAGGCAGACTGTCGGCGTCTGCTTTGGAATAGACCAAAACCGACTTTATGCCCATTTCCCGGCACGCCCGAATTATACGCAGGGCAATTTCCCCGCGGTTTGCAATCAGGATCTTATCAAACATAGGTTTTCCCCGGGTGATATTTTTATTATTCAATAACAAACAGCGGCTGCCCGTATTCAACCGGGCTGGCATTCTCTACCAGGATTTCTTTGATTATGCCGCTTTTTTCGGATTTGATCTCATTCATCACTTTCATTGCTTCAACGATACAGACGACGGTTTCCGGTGAAACCCGGTCGCCGATATTGACGAAAGATTTTGCTTCCGGCGACGGAGAACGGTAGAACGTTCCGACAATCGGAGAATCAATGGTTTTCGGAACGGCTTTCACCTCAGGCACCGCGGGGATTGCCGGAGCTGCGGCAGCCTGGACGGCAGCCGGAGCCGCGACAGCCAGAGCTGCGGCAACAGGAGCCGGAGCCGGAGCCGCTACCATATTATGCTCATGACCGCGTTTAATGCAGAGATTATATTCTTCCGCTTCAATTTTAAATTCGGTAAGGTCGTTTTCAGCCATTAATTTGACTATGATGTTGATTTCTTCAATCTTCATGACTTCTTTATCCTCTTGTTACTTTTTTCAGGTTTTAGGTCGGTCAAATATTTAATCAGCGCTTTCAGCGCCCATTCATAGCCGTCAACACCAAGTCCTGCAATCATGCCGACACACGCCGGTGCGGTCATGGAAAGATGCCTGAAGCTGTCTCTGGCGCAAATGTTGCTGATATGCACTTCGATGGAGGGGATTTTTACCGCCAGCAACGCATCATGAATTGCAATGCTGGTATGAGTATATGCGGCAGGATTGATGACAATGCCGTCAGTGCCGTCAGTCAGAGCTTCGGCAATGCGGTCTACGATCTCACCTTCGTGATTGCTCTGACAACAGACAAGCTCCGCATCAAGGGAGCCGGCGACAGACTTCAAATGCTTATTCAGGGCATTCAAAGTGGTACTGCCATATATATCCGGCTCTCTCAATCCGAGGAGTTGCAAATTGGGTCCGTTTATTAATAATATTTTCATAGCCCTCTACTATATCCGTTTTTTTTAGTTTTTCCAGTATTGAGACAAAAAATCAGACCATGCCGCCTCGGCAGCAATGCCATATTAATGTATAAAAGATTTATGGTCAACGTCTTGGACTGAGCTCGGTCATGGGGACCGTCTGCCGGTACTTCAAAGTCTCAAGGCGTGCCGGGTCGAAAGCCGCCGCCGGGGGCTGGACGGTTGCCGGCGCGGCGCCGGCAGCAGAATTCTGCTGCACCGCCGCCGTGGCCGGCGCCTGTTTCTTGCCTTCGTTGTTCGGCGCCATTAACATCAGAACCGCAATCGAGACTAATCCGATAAATAATAAAACCGCCGCGGCCGCCATCCAATAGAGGCTGCGGACTTTCTGTTCGCTTTCCGGGCTGTGCTCACGGTCAATATCCAGGTTGGCGATTATCTCTTCCGACAGTGACACTTCAAGATTCTTTTTCAGCACCTCGATGATTTCGTCAATTCTTGATTGCTCAACCTTATACAGCGCGCCGAGTTTTCTGACATAAGCGCAGACATAAACCATCGGCGGCAGCCGGTTGAAATCTTCCGATTCCAGGGCTTCAATATATTCCTTCTGGATTTTTGTTTCCTGAGCCGCCTGCGCGATACTAATATTAAGCCTGTTGCGGGCCTCATATAACAATTTTCCGAAAAATACATCAATGTCAACATTTTTCTGGCGATGTCCATGCGATGATTTCTTCTCCTGGACTGCTGCTGCCGCTTTTTCCGGTTGGGAACGTTCAATGATTTCCGGAGTTTTCCGGATTGAAGTCTCAGGTTCCTCAGCCGCGGTGTTTTTTATGGGCGGAGAGGACGGCGTTGAAGCGGTCATCGGCTTTGCTCTGGATTCGGCGGCGGCGGTTTCCATCTGTTTGGCATAGCCGGCGGGATAGATGGCGCTTCTGAATGCCGGCATGGCGGGGGTGTTGCCGTCATCGAAATCCGATTCGAATTTCTGAAACAGCGGCTTATTCACCTGCTGCATTGCACTTGGCGCGGGAGACGGCGTCTCGACATTCTCAACTTTTTTGTCCGCCTGCGGCTTGGTATTTTCAATTTTTGGAGAATCCTGCTGCTCGTTCGTTGCGGTTTTGGCTTTTGCCGCCGGCTCTTTTTTATTATTTCTCGCCTTCTCTTCCGCGGCGAAATCAAGCGGCAGCATATCCTGTTTATGTCCGTCATCAGCGAACATTGCACTTTTTGTCATATCATCTTTCATAGATTACCCTCTTAGTTAACTGTTTTCAATTCCAACAGAAACCAGAATGTCGCGTTTAGAACCGCCAGGCAGCGGCGGACTGACCAGTCCGCGCTGTTCAAATTTATCCATGATTTCCGCGGCGCGATTATATCCGATTTTCAGCCGGCGCTGCAAGTAGCTGGTGCTGGCTTTTTGTTCAAGTAAAATGATTTCCAGTGATTTTTTGATCAGTTCGTCATCATCCGGCTGGAGATATTTCTGGAGAAGCGGCGAAATTTCCGGAGCGTCTTCTATTGAAGGTTCCGATTCGTCAAAATCCAGTTCTTCCTCTTCCTGCTTTTCCGAGGTCACGCTATTGTTGAAATCCTGTTCCGCCTGGCTGGAAACGAATTCAACGACTTTAGCGATGTCCTGGTCATCCACCATTGCCCCCTGAATTCGTTCAATATTGGCGCTGCCCGGCGGCACGAACAGCATATCGCCCCGTCCCAGCAGTTTTTCCGCGCCTTTCTGATCCAGGATAACACGGCTGTCCACAATGGAACCGACTTTAAAGGCGATTCTGGTCGGCAGATTGGCTTTGATAACGCCGGTAATGATGTTGACGGACGGCCGCTGGGTTGCGATGACAATATGAATGCCGGAGGCGCGGCCTTTCTGGGCAATGCGGGCGATGGATGTTTCCACGTCGCTCTTGGCGTCGGTCATCATGACGTCCGCCAATTCGTCAATGATTATAACCAGCAGCGGCATTTTATCGGGAATCGGTTCGCCGTTGTCATCCATGACCGGTTCCGGCGGGATGGGTCTGGAGTTGAATCCGGCGAGGTTCTTGGTCTTGACTTTGGCCAGTATCCGGTAGCGTTTTTCCATTTCGTTTACCGCCCAGCGCAGTGCCAGCGGCACTTTCTGAGCGTCGTTGACTACCGGCGTGATCAGGTGCGGCAGCGGCGAGTAGGTCGCCATTTCCACAATTTTCGGGTCAACCATGATCATGCGCAGGTCATCCGGGGAAAATTTCAGCAGCAGACTCATGATTAAAGTGTTCATGCATACGCTTTTTCCGCTGCCGGTGGAACCGGCGATCAGCAGATGCGGCGCTTTGGCCAGGTCCAGGATTACCGGACGTCCGGAAACATCTTTGCCGAGTACGATCGGCAATTCGTATTTGTTGTTTTTCCACAGGTCGCTTTCCATGATGGAACGCATGTGAACGGCTTCCGCCACGGAATTCGGCACTTCCACGCCGACCGCATTGCGTCCGGGAATCGGCGCCAGGATACGAATGCTTTCGGCTTCCAGTTCCATGGCGATATTGCCTTCAATATTGGCGACTTTGTCAACTTTTACTCCGGGGGCGAGCGAAACTTCAAACCGGGTTACGCGGGGGCCGGTAATGGTGCCGGTGACCTCGCCCTCAACGTTGAAGCTTTCCAGCGTCTTCTGCAGAATCTGTTTGCTTCTTTCGACATTGCCGGCATTTTCACCGGATGATTCCTTACCTTTGCTGAGCATGGAAACCGGCGGCAGCACATAGTTGCTCTGGCTTTTCCGGCGTACTGGAACCGGAGAATGCTTATGCTCATCTTCAATGTCTTCGGCTTTATCTGTTTTTTCGATTTTCGGCAGGCGTTCTTCCGCAACCGGTTCAACTTTGACCGGTTCTTCCTTCTTTTCAGCTTTAATTGAATCGGCCTTGGATTCCAGCGACTGTCTGCGTAATTCCAGCAGCGCAAGTTCCGCGGCCTCTTTATCCTTTTCCTTGTCCTTCTCTTCTTTCAGTAATTTCGCCAACTTTATCTCATCGTCATTATTATCAGGCACTTCGCGCTCTTCCCGCTCTTCGTATGGTGATGTATTGAGCGATAACAGCCATCTTATGGCCGGCTGCCAGTCGGCAAACCAGATCAGTACCAGACCTGCCAGCACAAAAACCGATGCGGCAATAATCGTTCCAATCGTTCCGATAAACCGGCGGACGTAGCCCGCCGGGATGCCGGAAGATTCAGGGGCCGCCAGAACCTGGCCGATCACCCCGCCGGAAAGCGCGGAATTCGGCATATCCCTGCGACCGATGCCCAGCACTTCAGTCTGTTCGGTAAAAGTTTGCGGATGTATCGCGAAAAGCACGGTAATTCCCAGAATCAGCAGCAGCAGCATGCCGGAATATCCCCGGCGCGACGTCGGCAGCGGCAGCAGCGAACGCAGCGCGCAGGCGACCAGAATGAAAACAATCGGATATGCCGCCAGCCCGAACATGTACAGCAGCGCACAGGACAGTCTGGCCCCGACTTCGCCGATCCAGTTTGACACCGGAGACTCGCTGCCCCCCTGAATTACCGCAAAGTCGGAGGGGTTATGGGAAAACAGCGCCAACAGTATAAACAATGCGGCGATAATATAAAAACAGTATCTTAATTTGAAAACGCCGCCCGCCTCTTCCGGCTGTTTAACGGTTTCTTTATTTATTCTTGCCATCTTATTTCTCTTATAATTTTGCTGAAAAATTCTATCTTTTGTCATCTAAAAACTAAATGCGTAATATATATTCCTGAGATTCAAATACAATGCCGCAAGCTGACCTTTACATGCTAAAATACCGCATATTTTCGCGCCTCCCGGCTAAGGAGCCGTAAAAAATTAACCTTTACATCTTCGCGATTCTCCCGAATGCCTTTGTTTTTGCCGGTTCGTTACATACCTTCAGGTATGCGCCTCTCCGGCAATTCATAAAATCACTTCGGGATATTTCGCGAAACTTGTCAAGTTTATTTCTTAACATCCCCTAATTGATTTGGAAAAAAACGAAATTACAGTATTGTTATTTCCAGTGAGATATCAAACAGGGAAACATTTTATGCTGAAAAAAATTAAAGTTTTTTTAACTGACGAAGTTTGGAAGATAAATCTTAATGAACTGGACTTTAGCAAAGCGACGGCGGTAAAGTTTATCCGGATTTTAATCCTGGCGGTAAAAGATTTTACGGAAGATCATTGCCAGTTGCGGGCATCCGCGCTGACTTTCTATACCGTATTTTCAATCGTCCCGATAGCCGCAATGATATTCGGCATCGCCAAAGGATTCGGGCTGGATGAGGCGCTCAAAGCTCAGTTGTGCCAGTATTTGTCCGAATACCCCGGCTTGGTGGAAAAAGTTTATGCGAACGCTGAAACTATGCTGCGCGAAGCCAAAGGCGGCATGGTCGCCGGTATCGGCGTAATTTTCCTGTTCTGGACGGTAATGAAAGTTATCGGCAACATCGAAACGTCCTTCAATCACATCTGGGGGGTCAAGAAAGGACGTTCCTTGTGGCGGAAAGTCAGCGATTACATGCTGATGGTCGGCGCTTGTCCGATTCTGATTATCGCGTCCGGCAGCATCACCGTGCTGCTCAGTTCGCGTCTCTCCAGTTTTATTGACACTCACGTTTCATTTCTGCGCGGGGTCAGCAGTCCCGCCATCTTGAAACTGTTGCCCCTGCTGACGGCGTGGCTGCTGTTCTCCTTCATCTACGGTTTTATGCCGAATACCAAAGTCCAATGGAAATCGGCGCTGATCGCGGGAATTATCAGCGGAACCGTCTATCAGATTGTCCAGGAGGGCTATATTTTCTTACAAGTTTTACTGTTTACCAAATACAATTCCATATATGGCGGGCTGGCTGTGCTTCCGCTGTTTCTCGTCTGGTTGCAGTTAAGCTGGCTGATCGTGCTGTTTGGAGCGGAAATCTCGTTTGCCCATCAGAATCTGGAATCGTATGAATATGAACCACATGCGCTGGATATCAGCTATAACCTGAAGAAACAGTTGACTGTTCAGATCACGATGATGATTGTTAAAGCTTACCAGCAGGAACAGAAACCGCCCACCGACATTGAGTTGGCGCATCAATCCGGCATCCCTGTCCGGCAGGTGCGGGATATCCTGTTTCATCTGCTCGATAGCGGAGTCGTTGCCAAAAATGGGGACAGTATTTCCGGTGAAGCCGGCTATCTGCCGGCGATTCCCTCGGAGAAGTTGACTATTCAATATGTGCTGGAAAAAACCGAGAGTCACGGCAAATGCGAATTTCCGATGCCCGATACCGACGAATTCCGCAGACTGTCCGCTTCCTTCAAGTCGCTGGAGGACACCATGCGGCAATCGCCTGACAATAAACTTTTGAAAGAAATCTGAAAAACAGAAGTCATGTAGACAGTAGTCAGAATTCAGCGTTTGACTGCGGTACCCGCAGTTTTAGCAAATAAGGAACTCTCAGGAATTTGAAAAGTCTTTCAAAGGAAAAAAAGCAGAGTTTCAAAAGAGAATGGAACAAAAAACAGAAGACGGAAAAGAGAAGACAGAATACAGAGTATAAATAGAAAAAACGCCAGGACGGAATAATATTGAAGAAAACAGCAACGATATTTCAGGATTTCAGTATGGATAATTATGTGTATTCCATTCTGACTCCTGAATTCCGGATCAAGCACAGAAACTAAAAAAAGACACTAATCCAATGAAGTACGATTGCGTGATTATCGGCGCCGGCCTTTCCGGATTGGCCGCCGGCATCCGGCTGGCGCATTACAATAAAAAAGTCTGCATCTGCGAACAACATTCCCGGATCGGCGGTCTTAACTCATACTATACCAGGAGCGGACACGCACTGGAAACCGGACTGCATGCCATGACCAATTTCGCCGGACGCGACGCTGCGAAATCACAGCCGCTGCTGAAACTGCTCCGGCAACTGCGGATTCCTTACGAAGCGATCCAGCCGCGCGAACAGAACTTCTCGGAAATAAGATTTCCCGGTAAAACGTTGCGTTTCGACAATAATTTTGCGGCTTTCGAGGCATCTGTCGCGGAAAACTTTCCGGAACAGGCGGACAATTTCCGCCGTCTGGATAACGACATCACGGCCTGGGACGAGGTGAATCTCAGCAATCCGTTCCTCTCGGCCAGGCAGCGGGTGACAAGCTTCATCAGCGATTCCATGCTGACTGACATGCTGTTCTGCCCGCTGATGTATTACGGCAGCGCCATTGAGGACGATATGGATTATTCCCAGTTCGCCATTATGTATAAAAGCATTTTCAAAGAAGGTTTTTTCCGCCCCGGCGGCAGCGGCATCCGCTCGTTGCTGGATATTTTGCAAGCGCGATTACTTGAATCCGGCGGCGAACTGAAACTGAAATGCGCCGTTAAAAAGATCATCAGCCAGGACGGGCAGGCGAGGGCGGTTCAAACCGCAGACGGGGAAATTATCGAATGTTCCAACATCCTGTCCACCGCCGGAGCCCCTGAAACCAGACAGCTTTGCGATGCCCGCAACGACAGTTTCGGCGTCAATCCGGGCCTGTTGGCTTTCATGGAGGTCATCGCCATCCCCGGTGAACAGTCCGCGGAACTTGGCAACGCCACCATTATTTTCTTCAACGATTCGCCGGTTTTCAAATTCCGTAATCCGACGAAGATGATTGATCCGTCCAGCGGCGTCATCTGTTTTCCATTCAACTTCAAGTTTGAACCCGGCGATATTATCCCGGAAAAAGCCGTCCGCACTACCGTTATGGCCAATAATGCCGCCTGGTTCAATCTGCAACCGGCAGATTATGCGCGACGCAAGCATGGGGCAATTTCAACTGTCTTGAAAACAACAGAAGCGATTACCGGAATTAAAAATCTGGACAACGATTCAGTATTTATCGACGCGTTCACGCCGAGAACAGTCCAGCGCTATACCGGGCGCATCAATGGAGCGATCTATGGTTCGCCTGTAAAATTCAAAACCGGCAAAACCAATCTGGATCATCTGTATCTGGCCGGTACCGACCAGGGTTTTCTGGGTATTACCGGCGCCATTCTGAGCGGCATCTCCATCGCCAACCTTTATCTGCTGGAGTAAACCGGATGCCGGCGGACAAGTCAGACAAGTCAGACAGGTCGGACGACCCGGACATTCTGGACACGGTCTCTCCTCATTTTGGACATATGTAGAATATTCCTGCCATCTGCGGACAAATGTCATAACCCTTAAATTTTGGGCATGTTTCAAAAAGTGTTATAGATAGTTGACACTTTTTTAGACGTAGCCGCCCTGGAGTTTTCAAGCCCCAGTTCAACTTGCCTCCGTATAGGGCGTTCTGTTTCTCAGGACGCTTTGAGCAATACTAATTCAGTA
>CAIKZE010000257.1 GCA_903831825.1 uncultured Lentisphaeria bacterium
ATTCGAGCCTACGGCTCTCAAATTACGTGGGATTGGCGGACGGATTAAAATCCGTCCCTACAACATGATTCGAGCCTACGGCTCTCGGCGGCTGCGTTTCAAAAAGTGTCAATTACTTTTAAGGCAAAATTGAAACATGCCGAAGTTTTCAGCCTTTTATTCTGGCGGCGACGGCTTTTTCATAGGCTTCCAGATCATCTATCCGGACTTGCGCCACGCCGGTGCGCATGGCGGCTTCGGCCACGAAACGGGCGACGCGCGGCACAACGCGGGGATCAAACGGTTTCGGGATGACCATGGAGAGTTTCAACGGCACCTCGCCGTCAAAAATTCCAGCCTTGGCGTCCGCCGGATAAGCTGCCGCCAGGACGGCATAAACGTCCTCCGGAATTTTTTCCATAACTATCGAGGCCAGGGCGCATGACGCCGCCAGCTTCATTTCTTCATTGATATCGGTGGCGCGGACATCGAGAGCGCCGCGGAAAATGCCGGGGAAACCGAGCACGTTATTGACTTGATTCGGAAAGTCGGTGCGGCCGGTTCCCACGACCGCGGCCCCGGCGTCAAGCGCATCCTGCGGGAAGATTTCCGGCGTGGGATTGGCCATCGCGAAAATAATCGCGCCTTCGGCCATCGTCTTGACCATTTCCTTCGTAACGCAGTTCGCCACGGAAACGCCCATGAAAACGTCCGCGCCTTTGAGCGCATCCGCCAGGGTTTCGGCTTTGGTGTCAACGGCAAAATTCATTTTTTCCAAAGTAAGATCGGTGCGTTTTTTGCTGATTACGCCCTTGGAATCGCACATGATGAAGTTCTCGCGGCGGGCCCCGGCGCGGATATAGAATTCGCTGCAAGCAATCCCGGCGGCGCCCGCGCCGTTAACTACAAATCGGCAATTCTCTATTTTCTTGCCGACCAGTTTCAACGCATTGAGAATGCCGGCCAGGGAAATGATCGCGGTGCCGTGCTGATCGTCATGGAATACCGGAATGCCCATGATTTTTTTCAGGGTCTGTTCTACTTCAAAACAGGCCGGAGCGCCGATATCTTCCAGATTGATGCCGCCGAAGGTCGGTTCGAGACGCTGCACGGTCTCAATCACCAGCTTCGCGTCGGTGCGCCCTTTGTCGTTGAACACCTTGCCGATGCACAACGGAATGGCGTCAATATCGGCAAACTTTTTGAATAAAACACATTTGCCTTCCATTACCGGCAACCCGGCTTCGGGGCCGATGTTGCCCAGGCCGAGCACGGCGGTGCCGTCGCTGACGACCGCGACCATATTGCCGCGGGAAGTATATTTCCAGACGTCTTCCGGATGGTCCTTGATCTCCAGGCAGGGTTTGGCCACGCCCGGAGTATAGGCCATGGAAAGGTCATGCTGAGTATCGCATTTCTTTGTCGAAACTACCGTAATCTTGCCCGGACGGGGGTTGGCGTGGTAGAATAAACTTGCTTTGTCCAGTTCGTTTTTGTCCATTTTAAAATATCCTCAATTATAGATTGCTGACTGATTAATCCGTTCAGTTTCTGACCGGGATGTTGTGCTTTCTTAGAAAATCTTTGGTTTGCGGCACGGTAAAAATGCCAAAGTGGAAAATGCTGGCGGCAAGCACTGCGTCCGCTTTCCCTTTTTCCAGAACCTCCACCAGGTGTTCGAGAGTCCCGGCGCCGCCGGAAGCGATCACCGGCACGGAAACCGACTCGGAAACCGCTCGGGTAAGCTCGCAGTCGTAGCCGTCTTTGGTGCCGTCGGCGTCCATGCTGGTCAGCAGGATTTCCCCGGCGCCCAGCGACACCCCGTATTTGGCCCATTCAACGGCGTCGAGTTCGGTGGCTTTGCGTCCGCCGTGAGTAAAAACCTGCCATTTGCCTTGCTGCCCCGGCACCCGCCTGGCGTCAATCGCCAGCACAATGCACTGGCTGCCGAAGCGTTCGGCGCCGGCGCGAATCAGGTCCGGATTCAAAATGGCGGCGGTATTGACGGAAACTTTGTCCGCTCCGGAATTCAGCATGCGGCGCATGTCCTCAACCGTGCGGATGCCGCCGCCGACCGTCACCGGAATAAATACTTTTTCCGCGGTGCGGCGGACAACGTCAACCATGGTGTCGCGGTCGTCGCTGGAGGCGGTAATATCGAGAAACACGATTTCATCGGCACCCTGGCGGTCATATTCAATCGCGGCTTCGACGGGATCGCCGGCGTCAATGAGGTTAACAAAATTAACTCCTTTGACAACCCGGCCGCCGGTGACGTCAAGACAGGGAATGATGCGCTTGGCAAGCATTTATATGATTCCTGATATCCATTTTTAATATTTATAAATTGACGCCATAAACAGCTTTTTTTCAAGCATTTATGCCAATAGTTCATCAAATTTCGAGCACCAATTAAAACTGTGAAACCCGGTTATGACGGAGCATAACCCTCCATCGTCAAGCTAACCCAAGATGAGCTCATTTGAACACCCAATATCCAACACTCAATTTCCAATCGGTGAAAGACTGGAACAAACTTGGACATTGGATATTCCTTGTTCGTTATTGGATATTCAGTTCAAAATTCCTTAACTTGATAGCTATGAGCATAACTCTCCCTGAAAACCACATGGTCCGCTCCGTTTTTGAGCCTCTCTGCCTTCCTGCTTTATTTTTTGTTTTCAGGATTTATTCTGACTCCTCTTTTGAAACTCTGCTTTTTTTCCTTTGAAAGACTTTTCAAATTCCTGAGAGTTCCTTATTTGCTAAAACTGCGGGTACCGCAGTCAAACGCTGAATTCTTTAATTTTATTTATGCGGATTGGTCAGGGTGCCTTCGACCGCTTCTTTTCCGGCGTAGAAAGCTTCGATATTCATCTGGATGACATTCTGCTTGTTGGCAAAGCAATCCATGATCGCCTCTTCAAAGGCGCGGTCGAAGTCTTTCTTGTCTTTGCCTTCCAGGAAATAGTCTTTCATGACGACTGAAAGCGCGCCGAGAATCACGGAGTTGGCGCATCTCAGGCTGCCGATTTTTTTGGCGATATCGGAGGCTTTGACGGCGTAAATTATTTTATCCTTGCCGCATTCCGGCGGCGCGATGGTGGAACTGTCGTACAGCAGCACGCCGTTCTGTTTGAGTTCCGGCAGAAATTTTTCCATTGACGGCTGGTTCAGCACAATCAGCAGGTTGCACAGCTTGTCAACGATCGGCGAACAGACTTTTTCGCGGCTGGTGATGATGGTGCAGTTGGCGGTGCCGCCGCGCATTTCCGGGCCGTATGAGGGCAGCCAGGTGACATTGAAATTGCGGAGCTTGCCCATCGTGGCGATCATCATTCCCAGGCTGAGCACGCCCTGACCGCCGAATCCGGCAATCTTGATCTTTCTTTCCTTCTGGAAAATCTTGGATTGATTCTTGAAATCCGCGCTGACGCCCTTCGCCACCTTGATCGGATAGAGAATATCTTTGACTTTCTGCTTATCGTAAATGCCTTCGGGCCGCTTGATCGGGTCGCGGGTGTCGGCGATATCCTTAAAACAGCCCAGCGGGAAATAATGCTGCATCTGGTTTTCAATAAATTCGTTCATTTCCCTGGAGTTGAATTTCATATTGGTCGGACAGCCGGCCAGGATTTCCACCATGGAAAAACCTTTGCGGTCAATCGTATTCTGGAACGCTTTCCTGATCGCTTTGCGGGTTTTCATGATGTTTTTGGTCGAACTCAGAGAAACTCTTTCCACATAAATCGGCGCGTCAAGCGCCGCAACCATTTCCGACACTTTCAGCGGATAGCCTTCGTTGGTAACCGAACGGCCCAGCGGCGACGTCACGGTTTTCTGTCCGGGCAGCGTGGTCGGAGCCATCTGGCCGCCGGTCATGCCGTAAATGCCGTTGTTGACAAAGAACACGGCGATGTTTTCACCGCGGTTGGCCGCCTGGATGAAGTTGTTGAAGCCGATGGCCCCCAGGTCGCCGTCGCCCTGATAGGAGATTACGATGTTGTCGGGGTTGGACCTGACCAGCCCGGTGGCCACCGCCGGGGCGCGGCCGTGCGGCGCGGAAATCCCGAAGCAGTCATAATAGTAATATGAAAAAACGGAACAACCGACCGGCGCGATCATGATCGTCCGGTCCTGAATGTCGAAATCCGCAATGGATTCAGCGATGATTTTATGCACAATGCCGTGGCCGCAGCCCGGACAGTAATGCATGTTCTTTTTAACTGCGCCCGGACGGCGTTCAAATATATCAAAAAAACCTTTCGGCCTGCCGTATTTAACTTTCATCTCCGTAGTCTCGGTCATTTCTTTTCTCCTCGGCGTGTTTTGCTTTTGCCGGAATTTCCGCTGCCGGCCAGTTGACGGCATTTTTCCACAATGCTGTCAACCGTCGGAACATTGCCGCCCATCCGGTTTAACAGATGCACCGGGCGGGAGCATTCGATGGACAGCTTGACGTCATCAATCATCTGCCCGTTGCTCATTTCCACGCACAGGAACTGTTTCGCGGTACGGGCAACCTTTTTGAATGAGTCCACCGGGAACGGGAACAGCGTCACCGGACGCAGCGACCCGGCTTTAATTCCTGCTTCGCGCAGTTCGTCAACCGCGGTCTGGGCCAGACGGCTGACAATGCCGTGCCCGGTAATCACGATTTCAGCGTCATCCGTCAAATATTCTTCGGCGCGCTGTTCTTTTGCCATGATTTCAGCGTATTTTTCCTGGAGGTGTATATTGCGCTGTTCCAAATCGTCGTGTTCCAGATAAATCGAAGTGATCATATTGGTGCGCGGATTGTATTTGCCGTCCAGCGCCCATTTCGGGACCGGCTTCCGGTCAATCGGTTCGGGCAGCGTGACCAGTTCCAGCATTTGCCCGACCACGCCGTCGGTCAAAATATAGACCGGCAGCAGATATTTGTCGGCCAGGTCAAAGGCCCAGAACGCGAAATCGCACATTTCCTGGGCTGAATTCGGCGCGACGACAACACACTTATAGTTGCCGTGCCCCCCGCCTTTGACCACCTGGTTGTAGTCAGATTGTTCGGGGCCGATATTGCCGAGGCCGGGGCCGCCGCGCATGATATCCACGATGACGGCGGGCAGTTCGCTGCCGGCCAGATAGGAGACGCCTTCCTGCTTCAGGCTGATGCCCAGCCCGGAGGACGCTGTCATTACCCGGCGTCCCGCGGCGGATGCGCCCAGCACCATGTTGATGGCGGCGGTCTCCGATTCGGCCTGCAAGAATACCCGTCCGAGCTTCGGAAAATATTCCGCGGCGGTGTGGGCGATTTCGCTGGCCGGAGTGATCGGATAGCCGAAAAAGCAGTCGCAGCCGGCCAGCAGCGCGCCGTAAACCACTGCTTCGTTGCCTTTCAGCAGCAGCTTATTGGTATGTACCGTTGAATTATTCATTCTAGTCTTCTTCTTCCTCTTCTTTTCCGGAGTCATCCGTGTCGTCAGACTCTTCAAGTATGGTGATCGCTCCCGGTTCCGGACAATTGTAAAAGCAGGCGGCGCAGCCGACGCAGCCCGCGCCGACATAATATGCGAAAGGAAACCCCATGAAGTTCAGATCCGTACCCATTTTAAGCACGGCTTTAGGACAGGCGTTCACGCAGCGTTCGCAACCCTTGCATTCGTCCGGTTCTATTTTTACAAAGTATTTTTTAACTTTTTTCTTGTGTGCCATCTTATATTAACCTGTTGCTAAAGATTCATTCCCTGCCTGCCGCTTTGCACATCAAATTAAACAGGCCGTTTCCTGACGCAAACCGATGTTCCAGCGACGAGGCATTCCGCCGTCGTCGTACAGACTAGAATCTAATTTCTAAAAGCCCGAATTACAAGCCGTCATCAAAAAATCAAAAGTAAAAATAATTGCATTTTGTAATAACTTCGGAGAGCCATTGCCTGATATGGAAGCACCGTTATCGAGGAGAACATTCCCCTGGGAGCGCCGGTCGCCTGACCGGCATTATTGATAAAAAAGATTACTATGTTATAAATGAATTCATTAAGAAATACCAAGAGTGCCAGCGGTTACGGAATATTAATAGGGTGAAATTTCACAAGAATATTAACCTCTGGATTTTACCCAAAATATCCAAGCGCGGAAAACACCTAAAAAGAAGTTTGGTCCCGATTTCAAAGTTTTACATGATTCCCCTTTGCGTCTTCTATAAAATAAAATCTCCATGAACAACCCAATACTCATCATTTCACATCTTCAATACTCTTTCTATTTACTAATTTTCCATCTCTATAATATTCAATCTTACCATCTTCCCATTTATAAAAAGAACCGTTCCATTTTTTATCGTTCTTCCATTCACCCTGAGCATATATCTTGCCAGTCTCTTTATCTTCAAACGCAATATTTTTTCCATCCTTAAATGTAAAAATTACATCCGAGAAATCACCTATTAAAAACTTGCCATCCCAAGGATGGCCTTTTTTATATGTTCCTTGGACTTCAATATTGCCTTTTTCGTCTCTGATAATGAATGGACCATCTGGCATTCCCTCCGTATAGAGTATTTCAGCTCTTGTTTTTCCGTTGTCATCATAAGCTTTATATAGTCCGTGGTAGATAATTTCACCCTTTGCGTCTTTGTATCCAAGGTAACGGAATTTGCATTTATCATTGCACTTCAATATTGTTCTATCCGCCTCAGAAGAATATTTTTTATATTCTTTAACAAGATGACCTTTATAAACTACTTCGCTATCGCTCTGAAATTCCTTAGGAAAAGAGCATGGCTCAACAACCAGTTTTTGAGAACATCCCATAAATGTAATTGCTATTAAAAGAATAGTTCCTCCCATCGCGCGATGATCAATAAACATAACTATACTCCTGTTACAAAATTTTAGCTTTGATGTTTCTGCGCAATAATGAACTTAATTTCCCGATTCCGCTGCGCTTTTTTGCAACATCTTACGTCATCAAATGTTCGGGTGTGATATTGGTGCCGCGGCCAGTTTGGCGGCCGCTTTTAGTGTCATCGGGCGTTTGCCGCTTTCATATTCGCTGATTACCGACGCCGGATCCCGGAACGTGCGGCAAGTTCTTTCTGCGTTATGATCCCCTCAATTCGCTACACAGTGTGTAGCGTTTCTTTTAAAGGAGGCTGATAAAAGGATTAGATGTTGAACCACGGCAGTACCTTGAAGCCTTGCCTGACATAACTGTCGCCGCCGCCGTAAACCAGAGCTCCGGATTTGCAGGAGGTCAGTTCCTGCCACCATTTCAACCCGCTGAACATATCAGCGGCGATTGTCGCGCCGGATTTAATTTCAACCGGATACAGTTTTTCCCCGTTTCCGATTACAATATCAATTTCGTGTCCGGATGAATCGCGCCAATAGTAGAGCGGCGGCTCGGTACCCATGCTGAAGCATTCTTTGATCAGTTCCGATACCACGAAAGTTTCAAAAATCGCGCCTCTGCCGCTGTGGTTCACCAGTTCTTCCGGAGTGCGGATGCCGAGCAGATAACAAAGCAGTCCGGTGTCAATAAAGTATAGTTTGGGACTTTTAATCATCCGCTTATTGAAATTCCGGTAGTAGGGCTGCAAAAGCGTAACGATAAAACTGGCTTTCAATACGGATAACCAGCGCTTGACCGTAACCATGGAAACGCCGCAGTCGGCGGCAAGGGAGGAATAATTCAGAATTTGTCCCGAACGTCCGGCGCAAAGCCGGAGAAAACGCTCAAAAGTTTCAAGGTCTCCGATATTAATCAGGTTGCGCACATCCCGTTCAAGGTAGGTTTGCGTATATTGCCCCAGCCAATCAAAAGGGGAATAGCCGCGGTCATGAACGGGAGGGTAAAAACCGCGCTGCATGATCTGGTTCAGTTCGAAACCGTCCGGTTTTCCCATCGTTTCCTGTTCGTCGAAAGAAAATACGTCCAGGCAGGGATATCCGGCAAGTTCACGCAGCGAAAACGGCAGCAGATGAAATATTGCACAACGTCCGGCCAGGGACTGGGAAACGGCTTCCAGAAGGAGAAAATTCTGAGAACCGGTGAGAATGAAGCGTCCGGGAATTTTTTCCGCATCGACAATTGGCATCAGATAGGAAAATAATTGAGGGACGCGCTGGATTTCGTCCAGAATGACCGGGGTTTTGAATTGGGCGAGAAACCCGTTCGGATCTTCAATTGCAAAATTGCGGACATCCGGTTTTTCCAGATTCACATAAGCGTAACCGCTAAACAAATCAAGGCAAAGCGTAGTTTTGCCCGATTGCCTGGGACCGGTCAAAGCAATAACCGGATATTGCGCCGCCGCTTTTTTCAACGCCTCGGCAAGAAAACGCTTAATCACGATACGCCTCCTTTGTAAATTTAACTTTGAATATTAAAATTACACGAAAGAAAGACTTTTTCAAGAAACTTTCTTGCAGATTTAACATTCAATATTAGATTTGCAAGAATTTTATTAATCCGCGACTTTTTCTCCGGTGGGCAAATATCTTGAGACTAACTCGTAATTTTTCACTACAAAAACCATGAGTTTCAAAAATGCATTTTATCCCATTTTTTGAGCTTATTTTCGCAGTTTCTGTTTACAAATTTGCTAATATGTAAAAGGGCATCGCATTTACGCGATGGTCCAAAAGTCAACAAAAAAATTAGGAGACGGGTATCATGGCTGAATCAAAGTACGACGAAAGTTTTCCGGATCGCGCAATGGATTTCGCGGCAGTCGGTCTGACCGACCGCCAGATTGCACTCAAGATGGATATCTCGCGTTCGTCATTCTACAACTATAAAC
>CAIKZE010000258.1 GCA_903831825.1 uncultured Lentisphaeria bacterium
TTGATAAGATTTTCAAACAACTCCGAGACTTTGGAGACATCTCCAGTATGGCGTTTTTGCCAAAAACGCCTCTCTTTGCCAGTTTTGGCAAAACTGGCATACCACCTTACTTCCAACACTCCGAGACTTTGGAGTGCAGTTGAGCACAACAGTTTTCAGCCTTTGATAAGATTTTCAAACAACTCCGAGACTTTGGAGACATCTCCAGTATGGCGTTTTTGCCAAAAACGCCTCTCTTTGCCAGTTTTGGCAAAACTGGCATACCACCTTACTTCCAACACTCCGAGACTTTGGAGACTCATTGAGCACAACAGTTTTCAGCCTTTGATAAGATTTTCAAACAACTCCGAGACTTTGGAGACCAGTTCCGCACAATCATTTTTAACCACGGAGACACAGAGACACAGAGAAAACCACAGCCAAATCATTTTTTCTTGTTTCGACCATTAATTTCTTAACCCTCCCCGGCGGGTAACTCATAGTAACATGGTTTTTCGTTTCTTATCTTTCGTTTCTTTCCGGCTGTTAAACCTGCCCAACCTCCTCTGTGCCTCCGTGCCTCTGTGGTTAATCTGCCCCAACTTCCGACCTGATTCCAAACTAATCTCCTTTTATCTATTAGCATATTTGTCAATTTAATATTGTGTTAATATCTATACATAAATCATTTAAGTGCATTTTTAAGACATTTTATTTTTGCAAGACAAAAGAGCAAAAACAGGGTTCTCACAGAAGAAAGAACTTAAGCGGCTTCGCAGGCATGACCCAGTGCGCGATTTCTCAAATAGACAAAGCAGTTCGCCGCATCGCGCCACTTTGACAAAACTGGCCGCAGCCATGAATATCAGCCTCGCTCAGCTTGCCGATTAAACCTAAGCATACGACAAGGAACCGCGAATGAACGCGAATAGACGCGAATATAAAGATCAAAATGTATCAATTAGCGGTTATTAGCGTTCATTAGCGGTTAATGGATGATCCGATGTTCACTTGAATCAATACTTGCATTCCTCGGCATCGTATATTACTTTAATCTTCCAGAAAAACCGGAAATAGAGCGAGCGAATTATTAATACACGGAATAAGGAGTCACAATGGCAAAGTTTCTGAACACCAGTGCTACTAATTATTTTCTTGAAGAACTTGTTAAGGGCGCTAAAGACCGTCTTATTTTGATCAGTCCGTACCTTTGTCTGAATGACAAGATAAAAGAACTGCTGGAAGACAAGAATCGCCTGAAAATAGATGTAAGAATTGTGTACGGCAAAAACCAACTACAACCGGAAGAAATCAATTGGCTGAAAGAACTTACCTATCTGCGAACCAGCTATTGCAAGAATCTCCACGCAAAATGCTATCTCAACGAAACACTATGTATTATTACCAGCCTTAATTTGTACGAATTCAGTCAAGTTAACAACAACGAAATGGGCGTCCTAATTCGGCGCGAGGAAGACCCCGAACTTTATAAAGAGGCCTACGAAGAGGCGCAACGCATTATTCGCATCAGCGATGAAATTCGTATCTCCGTTGAAACAGTTGAAAAAGAAGCGGAAGCAACTGCTGAAGCGGAAGAATCCAATTCAGAGAAGTTGACTACTTCAAAATTGGCGAAAAAACTTGCAGTTAAAACCAATGATCTGATTGATAAATTAATTCTCTCCGGTTATCTCGAAGTGCGAGAAGGAAAAATCTACATCACCGCTAAAGGTAAAGATGTCGGCGGCGAGTTTCGCATGAGTCCCAAGTTCGGTCCCTACTTTCTCTGGCCCGAAAGTTTTAGACCATAACATTGCGATCTTTGTTGTAAATCAGCAAAAATGATCATGGTTCTCAATCATGTTTGAACGTTAACACAGAAATCTTTTTAATAATTGGGCAGGTTCATGAAATGAAGAGAATTCTTCAGTGTATTTTACTTGGGTGTCTTATCCACTTCGTTACAGGTTGTACATCGTCTTATTGGGTTGATCGCGGCCGTGATGCGTCCGATATCTTTACTGCAACAGTCGGATACGGCGGCGGTGTCAGAGCTAGAATTGGCCCCGTTCATGTCGGGGCAATTATAGACGCGGACAAAGCAGGAGTTAAAGGCGGGGAATGCGCATTATTTAACACCGAGACGGACTATCGTTCCAAAGCAAACCAGAGTGGCGAGTTAGAATTACCTCTCCCTATCATTATCGGCCATCCAGCTTGTTGTCTTATAGAAGTTTACGAACCGGACGGAGTGCCTGCCGTGAGAGGAAAATGTTATAATGTTGAAAGCGCAATACCATTTGTCAGCACCGACTTTAAGCCGGAGCCTTATCAGAAAGATTTATTATTTAATCCATACTTTACGCAAATTGAGGTGTGTGTCGGTATCGGAGGAAGCATTAAGTTCGGTTTCAATCCCGGAGAGATGGTTGACTTCATTTTAGGGTGGACAACAATTGATATTTTCAATGATGATATTGAAAGTAGTGGAAAGAGGTATGAGTAAAATGATTTACTTAAACTTCAAGCCTTGGTCGCCTGTGGAGACTTCCAGCTTGAAGCGGTTCAAACGAAGAAATCGCAAGCAGGATGCTTGCGGTACTTTATAAATGCCGGTCAGGCGACCGCGAGTAATGCGGAGGCTGGGTTTAACGTTAGATTAAAGGATAGAGAAGATGGAACCACTTTCAAAAATAGCTTATTCGGCATTGGCCGAAATCACCCGTGGGCAGTTTATCAAACTGCCCCAACTGGCAATTACAGCGTTATTAAACGACTTTCAATACTCCTGGCTGCGCAGATTCCAGATTCCTTACAAATTTGAAATGCTGGATGTCGCCCGGTGCTTGTGTTATGGGGAAAACAAAGCAATCTTCAGAGTTTCCAACTGCAAAAGCGTCGAAGAAATCAGGAAAGCATTTTCTGTCTACATCAAGAAATGGCACAACGATGATGACAGGTTGATTATGGCTTTATCTTTTGACGGTAAAAAAATAAACGCAGAATGGGTTGAACTGGCAAAATATTTAAAAGCTTCAAATGCAAATGCAGTTACAAGCGTAAATGCATAGTTGATTTGGGGTATTCAAGATCAGGAGGGATGATGATTAAACCTACAAAGAAACAGGGACAATACCTCGCATTTTTGCATTATTACATGAAGCTGAACGGAAGAGCTCCGGCGGAATATGAAATGGAAAGATACTTCAAGGTATCGCCGCCATCAGTGCATCAAATGATACTGACCCTGGAAAAGAAAGGATTCATCAGCAGAATTCCCGGACAAGCCAGATCAATTCAGTTACTGATTCCAAGAGGGGAAGTGCCTGATCTGGACTGATGCCGACGGCATCAAACGTTTATAGCACAAACAGTCACTAATTGTGCGACCCCGAAGAGGTCGTAGAGATTTTTGTTCATTTTTCTATAAACGTTGTATCCCGTTGGGATATTGAAAATTGTGTTGAAGAAATTGGAGAAAAGTACCTCAAGCCCTGGTCGCCTGTGGCGCCGCCTCCGGCGGGTAAACTTCCAGCTTGAGCAAATCGCAAGCAGGATGCTTGCGGTACTCTGTAGCAGCCCAAAGTAACCCAAGCTTCCAGCTTGGAGAATATCGCAAGCAGGATGCTTGCGGTACTCTGTTAATGCCGGTCAGGCGACCGGCGCTCCCAGGGGAATTGCATTACTACTCATCATAAAAGACATTACGAAATTGAAGTTTTAGTTAAAAAATCCCTCTTCATTTCCTTCATGTTCTTCATGGTGAAGCGTATTCCGCGGTTGTAACATAATGCCGGTCAGGCGACCCTCCTGAGGCGGACAAGCCGGTGCTCCCAGGGAAAATCGCAAGCAGGATGCTTGCGGTACTCTTTAATGCCGGTCAGGCGACCGGCGCTCCCAGGAGGAATATTCCGCGCTTTCAGCGCTAACGGATTTCGGGGACGTAACCTATTTCTCGGAGCTGGCCGGGGGGCATTTTTACCAGATGTTTGAAGGCACGGTTGAAACTTACAGAATTTTCGTAGCCGATGCGCTCGGCGATTTCTTTACAGGTCAGATTGGTGCTTATCAGCAGCTTGCAGGCCAGTTCCATTTTTCTTTTCATCAGGTATTCGGACGGCGATTCGTTCAACTGCTGACGGAAAATCCTGGAGAGGTGTTCGCGCGAAACGCCGAGGCTCCGCGCAATCTGGTCCACGCCGATATCATTGCCGATATTTTCAAAAATGTACTCCTGGACGCGCCTTATCAGGTTGGACTGCGCCGTTTCCACATATTCCGTTTCAATATGTTTATCCAGTCCGGTGAGAATGTCCATGACCATTCTGGCGGCTTCCAGCGGGGAAAGCATTTGCAGCGTGCCGCGGTAATTCTTGTAGCTTTTCAACTTTTTAACGATTCCGCCGTCCAGCGGCAGCCTGTAGATATAGCCGTAACGGCTGACCATTTCCCGGACAATGGATTCGACCGTTTCCGAAAAGAAGGCAAGCCAGATAAAACGCCAGGGCTGTTTCCCGTTTGCCGGATAATAATAGGCGGTATTGGCGTCATTGTGGTTATGCAGGAATGCCATGCCCGGAGTCAGTCGGTATTCCTGTCTTTTATAACGGAAAACGCCTTCGCCTTCAAGGGTGCATGACAGTTGGCAGCCGGTCATGTTTTTCCTGGTTCTGCCCTGGATATTATATTCCGGAACGCGCTGAACTTCTTCAACGACAATGCCGGGATAAGGCAGCGACGGCAGCCGGGCGGGAATTTCGAAATTCACTTCCCAAACTCTTCCGGCAGCGGAGTTGAACGGTTTTTTGGCCATCTATAAACCTTTTTTTAACCACAGAGACACAGAGACACAGAGAAATCCTTTTCTTTACCACGAAAGGCACGAAAAAACACGAAATGAACAAATACGTTTCACCATGAAGGACAGGAAGGTATTCAATTTCTTCCTGTTCTTCATGGTCCCGCGACTGCGGGAGTTTATTATCCTGTCTATCCTGTCCATCCCTGTTAAAATACAATTCCCAAGTGATATAAAATATAAGCGGAGGCCTCGCGGTTTCAACTGGACGGCAAAGAGTTCCGGAGAAATTCGTAATGTTATGTTGATTTTTCACTCTTTAGCCGTAGATTTCAGGCGTGACAATAATCTATTGACAGACGGAGGATAGAAAATGAATTGCGAGAACGCAATCTGCGCATTAAACGACCGGTACAGCATACCGGGGGAACTCTTTTTTAAAGAAGGCCCCGGCGGTTTAACGGCCATTTGCATCAATAATAAATACGCTTCAGCGGAAATTCTGCTGCATGGCGCCCATATCATGAGTTATATCCCGACTGGCGAAAAACCGGTGCTGTGGATGAGCGGTTCCAGTTATTTCCAGCCGGACAAGCCGGTACGCGGCGGCATTCCGGTGTGCTGGCCGTGGTTCGGCGGACATCCTTCCGACAAAAACAAACCGTCGCACGGTTTTGCCCGGATTGCCGACTGGCAGGTCGCGGAAACAGATACAAAACCGAATGGGACGCTGGTCATTTTACGTTTGACGGAAAAAGATATTCCGGCGAACTTACGCGAATTTCCGTTTGATATCAAACTGGAGGTACTGGTCGGCCGCGAACTGCAAGTGTCGCTGGCGATAGTCAATACCGGCAAAGAGAAAATGTGTTTTACCGCCGCGCTGCACAGTTATTTCAACATCAGCGACATCGCCGCAGTGACGGTTGAAGGTTTGGAGAATTGTAAATACCTTGACACGCTGGACCACATTTTCAAAGTCCAGAAAGGCGTCATTAATTTCGACGCCGAAACCGACCGCGTTTACTTGAATACGCAGGCGGCCTGCGTAATTGACGATCCGGGCTTCAGCCGCCGCATCAAAATCGCGAAAAGCGGCAGCAATTCCACCGTCGTCTGGAATCCGTGGATAGAAAAATCCAAACGGATGCCGGACTTCGGCGATGAAGAATACCACACCATGTTGTGCATTGAAACGACCAACGCGGAAAATGATGAGCGAGTCATTGTTCCGGCCGAACGGCATATCTTAAAAGCAATTATCGGACTTGAAAAAAGGAGCGCGGCTAAATGAGTTTAATTATTGAAGAGTTCAAAAAAACTTACGGCAAATCCCCGGTTGCGGTTTCCAGAGCTCCCGGCAGACTGGAAATTCTGGGCAACCACACGGATTATAATCAGGGGCTGGTGCTCAGCGCCGCTGTAGCTCAAAGCACTGAATTTGCCATCGCTCCGGTTCCCGGCAAAAAATGCACCCTCTGCGATTTTCGCGACGGCAGCCGGGTGGAATTCAATCTTGACGAAATTGACCAGGCCAAACCCGGCGACTGGAGCAACTATGTCAAAGGCATGATCGTCGGGCTGAATAAGCGCGGGATCGGGGTCGGAGCCTTTGAAGGCGCAATCCTGAGTACAGTGCCGCTTTCCGCCGGCATGAGCAGTTCCGCCGCGCTGGAAGTTTCCGCCGGTTTCGCCTTCAGCGCCGCGTTCGGCATCGAACTGCCCAAATCCGACTGGGCGCGGCTCGGGCAAGGCGTGGAGAATAATTATCTTGGCGTTTCGACCGGACTGCTTGATCAGTTCAGCTCGATTTTCGGCCATCACAATGCGCTGATTCTCTCGGATTTCCGCACGGTTGAAGTGCTGAAGACCGTCAGCCTGCACGAAGGTTATGTGCTGGTGGTGGCGAATTCGATGGTCAAGCACAACCTAGTGGATTCAGAATATAATGAGCGGCGTAAAGACTGCGAAAGCGCGGCGACCAAGATCGGCATGGTGGTCAAGTCGGTCAAGGCGCTCCGGGACGTCACCCCGGATATGCTGGAAAGAAATGCTCATCTGCTGACCCGCCAGGAATATCGCCGCGCGCTGCACATCGTCGGCGAAAATGACCGCGTCCTCCGCGGCGTGGAGTTTCTGGAACAGGGTAAAATCGAAGAATTCGGAAAACTGCTGTTTGAATCGCATCGCAGTTCGATAGAGAATTTTGAAAACAGTTGCCCTGAACTGGATTTCCTGGTGGAACAGGCCAGGTCAATCCCCGGCTGCATCGGCGCCCGTCTCAGCGGCGGCGGCTTCGGCGGCATTTCAATTCATCTGGTCGCGGAGGCGGAAGCGGATTTATACTGTCAGCGCCTTGCCACCGCATTCAAACTCCAGACCGGCAAAGATACTGAAATGATCAAATGCGCCATTGGCGAAGGCGCTTCGGTCGAAAAGATTTAGTTAAGGGAATCTTCACTAGAATCTATGGGAAAAAAAACGAATATCCAATATCCAACAAGAAATATCCAACTGATGAAGGAAAGGCAGAATACAAAAGACAATCATCGAGATTTCGATCTGCAAGACCGTTTCATAAACTGACTTGTTGAGAGGGGAATTATCTCGCACAAAGACATAAAGGCACAAAGATAAAGTAAAACCGGCCAGTTTTTTTAGAGAGAAAACAATGGCAGGTTTTATTGCTCTTCTCTGTGTCTCCGTGTCTTTGTGCGAGAATATGTTCAGTTTTGCGGTATTTTTTACCTTGGATATTGGATATTCCGTGTTGGATATTGGATATTCAAATTATTTGACCGCTAAAAACGGACACTTTCTCGCCATCCCCGCCGCTTATGAAAAAATATAGTCGCGAGATTGAAATTTACGGATTAATGGCTAACTTAATAGTTTGAAAAAATTCCCCCGGCTTATAGCTGTTATACTCTATAAGGCTGAAAATTTAAAATAGACGAGTAGGATTGTGGATTGGATTTTTTCGATCCGACTGATTGGCGATATGAATATCGCCTGAAGGAGGAACGGAAAAATACGGCCGCAAGACACTCGCCGCAAAGCGGTTGCGCTCTTTTGAGTTTGGATTCGCACTCTTCGAGGCCTTCGATACCCCGGTATCGGCAGCCTCTCAGAATACGAACCAATTCTCAAAATCTTCGCAATCTATTTTAAATTTTCAACCTTATAGAGTATAATTCTTTGGGGGAGTGAATGATAAAAATATTAAGGAGACACGTAATATGACGAATAATCATTCAAAACATAAAAACCCGGATTCTCAGAACGGCGACTGGGACGTTGCTGATTCAAAGGATGAAACCGGCAGTACCGAAGCCGCGGCAGAAGAGAAAAAGGAAACCAGCAGCCACGAAGCCGCGGTGGAAGCTGTTGAGGCCAATCTGGATTTACCGGTGGAAGTCTCTCCCCAGCAGCGGATTGCGAGCCTGGAAGAAGAGCTTGCCGGCGCACACGACCGCTATCTCCGGTTGCAGGCAGAGTACCAGAATTACCGCAAACGGGTCTCTAAAGACATATCCACGGCCAGATTTCTGGCGTTGGCCGAATCCGCCATGCCTTTTCTTCAAGTTTCCGATTATCTGAACATGGCAATGACGGCATCGGAAACTTCGGACAACCTGGATGCCATCCGGCAGGGCTTGAAGATGATTATGGGCGAATTCCAGAAAGCGATGAATGAACTCGGCATCGAGAAAGTCAACGCTGTCGGGGAGCAGTTCAACCCGGAATTGCACGACGCGCTGGCGCACGAGGCGTCAAATGATATTCCCGAGGGTAAAGTAAGCAAACAGTGGAGCTGCGGCTACAAACTGGGCGAAAGGCTTCTACGCCCCGCCAAAGTTGTAGTGAGCAGCGGCCCGGCAAAAGCCGAAGATAAGCAGGAAGGTTAAAGAACATGGCTACTACAAAAGATTTTTACGAACTGCTTGGCGTGAGCCGGACTGCTTCGCCCGAAGAGATCAAGAAAGCATACCGCAAACTGGCAATTCAATTTCATCCGGACAAAAATCCGGGCAATAAGGAAGCCGAAGAAAAATTCAAGGAAATATCTCACGCGTATGAAGTCCTGAGCGACAAGACCAAACGCGCGCAATACGACCAGTTCGGACCGGAAGCTTTCACCAGCGCCGGGCGCGCCAACGGCCCCAGCGGAGCCGGCGGCGGATTCCACGATCCGTTTGATATTTTCAGCCAGGTCTTCGGCAGCGGTTTCGGCGGCGGCGGCGGCGGCAACAGTAGTATTTTTGAAGACCTTTTCGGCGGCGGCGGAGGCGCCAGGCGCTCTTCCAACGGCGCCCGCGACGGCTCCGATTTGCGCTATGACCTGGAAATTGATTTCGAAGACGCCGTTTACGGCGCCGACAAGAAAATCAGGATTCCGAAACTTTCCGGCTGCGACCACTGCAACTCCTCCGGTTGCGAACCGGGCTCCGGCCGTACCACCTGCACCAGATGCGGCGGCTCCGGCCAGGTATCAATGTCGCAGGGCTTTTTCAGCATCCGGCAGGCCTGTCCTTCGTGTCAGGGGGCCGGACAGATTGTCCAGAATCCGTGTAAAGTATGCCGCGGAGCCGGACGGGTCCAGACTGAAAAGACGCTCCAGATTCATATTCCGCCGGGTGTTGACACCGGTTCCAGACTCCGCGTCGCCGGCGAAGGCGAAAGCGGCGTAAGAGGCGGCAGCGTCGGCGACCTGTATGTCTTTATCCACGTCCGCGCTCACGACATTTTCCATCGCGAAGGCAACGATATTATCTGTGATGTTCCCGTTTCATTTGCCGTGGCAACCCTTGGCGGCATCGTCGAAGTGCCGACGGTTACCGGCAAAGCCAAAATGAAAATTCCGGAAGGCACCCAGAACGGCACCGTACTGCGGCTGAAGGGCAAAGGCGTTCCTTCCCTGCGCGGCGGAGCCCGCGGCGACATGCACGTCCGCATCTTCATCGAAGTGCCGAAAAACCTGAGTCGGGAGCAACGCATTGACCTGGAAAATTTCTCCTCAAAACTGGTTGATTCGAAAAATCATCCGATCCGGGACCAGTTCGTTGGTAAAGCGCACCGGTTCATGACCGGCGATTAACCTGAAAAAGCAGTTGAACCTTATATAACAGGAACCGGCAATGCCCAGAAAAGACGATGAACGCAATCCAGTGCTGCTGACCAACAAAAAAGCCTTTCATGACTATATTGTGATCGAAGCGCTGGAAGCTGGAATCAAGCTGCATGGAACGGAAGTCAAAAGCTGCCGTGAACGCGCTATTTCAGTCGCCGACGCCTTTGTCAAAATCGAGAAAGGCCAGGCGTTTCTATACAACGTCAATATTTCCGCTTATTCGCACGGCAGCGTTTTCAACCATACTCCGGTAAGCGTCCGCAAACTGCTGATGAACCGCCGCGAAATTCTCAAGCTGGCGCAGCAGGTCAAGGAAAAAGGCTATACCATAATTCCGCTGAAATTCTACCTGAAACACGGCCTGGTCAAAGTCGAGATTGGTCTCTGCAAAGGCAAAACCCACGGCGATAAACGCGACACTCTCCGGGAACGCCAGGACAAACTTGAAACCGACCGCGCCATCCGCAACTACAACAAATCTTGAGTCCGCAAAAAATACTTATTTTTAAAAAAGTGTTATACTCTCTAAGGTTGAAAATTTAACATAGACGAGTAGGATTGCGGATTGGATTTTTTCGATCCGACTGATTGGCGATATGAATATCGCCGGAAGGAGGAACGGAAAAATACAGCCGCAAGACACTCGTCCCGCGTCTGCGTGATTGCGATCTTTTGAGTTTGGATTCGCACTCTTCGAGGCCTTCGATACCACGGTATCGGCAGCCTCTCAGAATACGAACCAATTCTCAAAATCTTCGCAATCTATGTTAAATTTTCGACCTTATAGAGTATAGAATCAGCAATCGGCCTTGAAATTCATTATACCATTATCTAAATTATCTGCTCACATAAAATAAATCCGGTATTGTTACAAATAATAAATACAAGCCCGCAAGGGAAACAACATATGGTCAGACTTAAAGACATAGCGGCACGCCTGAAAGTTGGCGTATCCACGGTTTCGGCGGTATTGAACGGCAAAGATTATTGCTATGTTTCCGAAGCCAAAAAACAGCTTATCAGAGAAACCGCCGCGGAAATGGGCTATGCGCCCAAACGGATGTCCCGCGGCATCCAAGGATTACCGACAAATACAATCGGGGTTATCGGGTCCCTGCTCTCAACCCCCATCACCAGCAATTTAATTTCGCAATTATGTAATTTGCTTGGCGAGCACGGATATTCTGTTCTGCAGGGAGACTCCAACCATGAAAAACCGCGCGAAAGATTTCTGCTAAATGAGTTTCTCGCGCGCGGTATTGACGGGCTGCTGATACACCCCTGCCTGACCAAAGAGGAACTTGAACTCATAATCAAAGGGCGCATGCCGTATATCTGCTTCAATCATGAAAATTTTAGCGGAGTGAACGTTACGATGAACCGCCGGGACAGCGCCTGTATGGCAGTCGAACATCTGATTACGGTTCATAAGCATCATAAAATCGGCTTTGTCACCTCCAGTAAAAAATCCAATCTGGAGAAATTTGAAGGATTCAAACTTGCCCTGAATCAGCACGGCATCCCATTCTCAAATGAACTTTGCATTGAAATATCGAATGAGTTTGATACCGCCGCCGCTGTCCGGAAAATTACGGCATCGGGTTTAAGCGCAGTTTTTTGTTCCAATGATTTCATTGCCGGATATCTGGTAAAAAGTCTTAACGCCGCCGGAATCAAAGTTCCGGAAGATGTCGCGGTAATCGGGTTTGACGGAATGGATATGATTTGCGAACTCGTTCAGCCGTCATTGACTTCAGTAAAACATCCGACAAGCGCGGTTGCCGGACAGATGCTTCAACTGTTGATGCAGAAACTTAGCGGGAAAGAAGTCGAAGAAAAAACGTATTATATAGAATCGGAATTACGCATCGGACAGTCATGCGGATGCAAATAGTTAAATATAGATAATTAAGGTAAAATAAAATGTGCAATGTCAGATATTTAACCGCAATAATGATGACCGGAATCCTTGGCGCGATCTGGATTTCGGGAGAAAATGCCTGGTCCCAGGAAGCTGAAAGCGCGGTGGCAAAACCTGCGGCCATAGAAAAACCGGCAGCCATAGAAAGCACGGCAGCTACTCCGGCAGCCGCAGAAAGCACTCCGCCCAAGCCTGTAATCACAGAAAGTACGGCGACTGCTCCGGCAGTTGAAACACAAGCGGAAACACCCGCCGTTGAAGCGATTGTTCTGGGCGGTTTCAGACAGTCATTCAAGCCGGAAAGTCCAGCCGCGGGCTGGCGTTATCTGTGGAACGCGGCAGGCGCGGTCGGCAAAGCGGCGCATTACCGCACACTGATCTGGAATAAATCCGGCGTTTATACTCCGGCTTCGCAATTTCCGGCGGGAGCTCCGGCCAAAGGCCTGATGCTGGATATACTGTCCGGTTACCCCGGCCAGGGCAGCGCTTCGGCGCCGGATAAACTCGATCATTATGTGATTATCGCCTACACCATGCAGACGGACAGCAAAGGGAATGTCTGGCTGACTGACGGCAATATTATTAAGCCGATCGGCGGCGAGAAAGAAAATATTGAACTGCGGGTTTATGTAAATGACACCCTTAAATATTCGGACAATGTTTCAACTGCTGAAACCCCGACGCTGTTTCAACAGGATCTGGGCGAACTCAAAAAGGGCGACACGATTTATGTGGCGGTCGGACCGGCCGGCAGTGACGCTGAAGATATGTTCCACCTGGATTTCAACTTGAAAATGTTGCCTTCCGGCGCCGAGCCGGAGGAACTCCTGAATCTGGTAAAACCGCCGGCCGACATACCTGAGGTAAAGCGTCTGAACGGCGGCAAACCGAGCCCGGCATTCCTGAAAAAACACGAGGAATTTATCCGTGAGGCGGCAGCAGTCAATCCGGACGTAGTATTTCTGGGGGATTCACTTACGACCGGCTGGCTGGAAGCCGGAAAGGCAATCTGGGGCAAGCATGTCAGCGTTTACAAACCGCTCAACCTCGGCGTAAACGGCGACCGCACTGAACATGTGCTATGGCGTCTGTCCAATGGCGAAATAGATAAAATCAAGCCCAAAGTGATTGTACTGATGATCGGAACCAATAATCTTTATATGTACAGCGTTGATGAAATCAGCGAAGGAGTTGCGGCAATACTCAATGAACTCAATGACCGGCTGCCGGAAAGCAAAGTTCTGCTGCTGGGCATCCTGCCCCGCGCTAAATCTCCGGAAGCCAAAGTCCGCGCCAAAATCAGGGAAATCAATGAACAGCTCGCCAAGATGGCGGACGGCAAAGATATCCATTTTCTGGATTTCGGTGCGGAACTGCTTGAACCGGATGGCTCAATCAGTGAAGAAATCATGCCGGACTTCATGCACCTGAGCGAAAGCGGCTATAATATTTGGTTCGATGAAATGTCTCCAGTTCTTATCGAAATGCTCGGTCTCGACAAAGGGTAAATTAAATTCAAAACGGTATAACGGTATAACAGTATAACGGTATAACGGTATAACAGTATAACGGTATAACGGTATAACAGTATAACGGTATAACGGTATAACGGTATAACGGCAAAACTGTGAAACTGTGAAACTGTGAAACTGTGAAACTGTGAAACTGTGAAACTGTGAAACTGTGAAACTGTGAAACTGTGAAACTGTGAAACTGTGAAACTGTGAAACTGTGAAACTGTGAAACTGTGAAA
>CAIKZE010000259.1 GCA_903831825.1 uncultured Lentisphaeria bacterium
ATTATCTTTATTTCAAATTATTTAGAATATTATTCTCTAAAATTAGTCAAAATATTCACTAATTGCTATTTAAGATTCCAGAAATATTCCATTGTCGACCTGAATTTCAAAGGGATAATCACGCTGCCTGACACGACTCATTCTTCTTCCCCGAAAATACTGAAATGGCAGATGATAATTGCTTTTTTGCTTTTTATCTCATAATCTTCAATCAGCCTATTGACAGAATTTTGCTTTTGCGGTATAATATAAACACCGTCATAAACAACGTTATGATTTAATGAGCGATTTTATTATGCTGGAAACTTGCAAATACAAATACGAAGTGGTCGCGGACGCCATTCGCCGCAATATCCGTCAAGGCCACTATTCGACAGGCAAACTCCCGGATGAAGATATTTTAATCCGGGAATACGGGGTAAGCAAGAGAACCATCAGCAGCGCGCTAAAGCAGTTGAGCAATGAAAGCGTGATTACCCGGGTTAAGAGTAAAGGCACCTTCATCAGCAGTCGGAGCAATCAGAGCTTAACCCTGTGCGGACTGGTCGGAGTAATGATGGATTTCTCCGGCCACTATTACGGCACGCTGGCCAAACATATCCGCCATTATCTGAGTGAACGCCTGTTTTACATGTTGGAACTGGAGAACAATACTACATTGGATAAGGAAGCCGAGCGTTTTCGCAATTACCTGTTTACGGTGCTCAATTCCAGGATTCAGGGGGTGATCTATGACGGCAACGGTTATTGTAAATCTACCTTTTTGCGCGAGTTTAAAGATATGCGGTCGGTTGCGGTGAACTGTTTTGACGCGCCCGGCCCCATTCCGGATTGCGCCGTCCTGGCGGATTACCGTTCCGGAATGTATGACATGGTAAACCACCTGCTGGAGCGGGGGTGCCGCCGGATTATGCTATCTGTCGGTATTCCGTCTATTTTCCCGATATTGGATCCGGTTCATGCCGCGCGGCATCCGGTCAATCAGGTGATCGACGGCTATAAGGAGGCCATGAACAAGGCTGGACTTGGAGATTATATTGAAACAAATGCCCTTCACGACGAAGATGTGATTCGCGGCGTGTTGATGAGGCGGCAGCGCCCGGAAGCCATCGTGTGTCACAATGATTCGATGGCGGTAAAAATAATACTGAATGCGCTGATCCTGGGAATTAAGGTTCCGGAGGAATTGCTGGTCTCCGGTATGTACAACACTCCATGGACCACGATTTGCCCGGTGAAATTAACCAGCATCAGCCTGGAGGAAGAGGAAATTGCCCGGCGGGCGGTACAGCTTTTGACTGCGCCCGATGCTGCCAATGTAACAGAATTAGTGAAACCTAAAATAATCAAAAGGGAGTCGGCATGATGAAAATGAAAATGATGAAAAGAACAAGCTGTTTTACACTCATTGAATTGCTTATTACTGTAGCCATCATCGCCATTCTTGCCGCGCTGCTGCTGCCGGCGCTGAACAAAGCCAGGATGACTGCGCGCAAGGCCCATTGCATTAATAACTTAAAACAGCTTGGCCTTGTCTTTGAATCGTATGCCGGGGACAATCAAGACTGGTATCCGCTGTACTATAACAAATCCCAGCAATGGTTTCGAGTATTTTGCGACAGTCACTATGTGCCGTGTACTTACGCGCAGTCCATGGGATCGGTGGGCGGTGCGGCTGCTGGTAGAAAAACCCTCTTCTGGTGCCCCGAGGATAAGCGAGATCCGGTAACCGCTCCGGGCGCTGCCGGAGTCAGTTATGGCATAAATAGCGTTATATCCAATGATACTCCTCCCGCATATAAGTGGCTGCGAAGAAATCAAATAGCTCTGAAAGCAGGCTGGTCCGCCAGTCAGAACAGTTTGCTGATGGACTCCTGGGACGGGGTTAATTATACAAGCGGGGGTTGCTATAATCTTCAGCCTTACACTGAAACTGTGAACTTAGATTTTCGCCATAATACTACCATAAACGTCCTTTATTGCGACGGGCATGTGGAAAATGGGAAAAAGTCAGTTATTTATTACAAAATCGCTACCGATAATTACTGGGGAAAATACTGGTAATTCAAGCACACATAAATTAATCCAAAATATAAGGGGATGAAAATGAGTTCAGGCTTTAAAATTCGGTTATGCGGCATTGCGGCAGCGTTTCTTTTGTCGGGCATTGGCGCACATGCCGCGCAGGTAGTTTGGGAACGCAATATTGCAACGGAAAAACCCGGCAAATTAAAGCCGGGCGCCGCGCTTGTGCCGATGGAATCAGGCAATGTCCTGAAATTGAGCTATGACGCGAAAGAAAAAAATCAGCAGATCGGTTCGGCGGCCGGGATTGAAGCCTGCGGGCCGTCAATGCTGCGTCTCTGGCTGGAAGGCGAATCGCTGCGCCAGATCGGAAATGATTTGATGTTCAGTCTGGTAATGACCAATGAAGCCACCAATGAGTCTTTTCAGGCCGATGGGATTGTCTGCGGCGCCCGCATTAACAAAAACGGCTTTCGCGAGTTGCCCATTCCCATCCAGCTTGCGGACAAACCGGCCAAATACAAGCTCAGCCTGGTCGCCGAATGGCCCGATCACGGCTCCCGCAAACCGGTGGTGTACTTGAAGCGCGCCGTGCTTGAATCGGCCGATTCCACTCACCCCTATATCAGCTATGTCTGGAAAAGCAAAACCATTTATGCGCCCATGACGCCGATTATCATGAAAGTGACCGTGGTCAATCCGACCTCTCAAGTCTTTGACGGCAGCATCAGTATGCTCCAACACTATGATTTGAGCGGGAATGACAAAGTAAAGACGGCAGAGGTCAAATGCGACGGCAACAGTTCAAAAACCATTGAGCTTGCCTGGGATGCCGGGAAGGCCAAAGGCGGTTGCTGGCTTGAAGCCTGCCTGCTGGATAAAAACGGAACTGAACTTAATCGCTTTGAAAAAGATTTCGGGGTTGATGGCGATTCCCGCAATCTGAGTTTCAGCGTTAAAGACTTGGAAATCGGCCGCCGTCAGAACTATGACGGCTTGTTTTTTGTTTCGCCTGCCAGTTATTCGCAGAGCCGCGATATAATTGAACAATTGCGTCAAGGGCGCGAAGGCCGGAAAGAATTTTATGCATGGAGTTGGAGCGATCTGGCGCAGTTCATTCCGACGGAGGATCCTTACCTTGAGCATTGCGGAAAATGGTGGATGAGCCTGAAAAAATTTAAAGATCAGGTGGCGCTGTTCAATGACGCCGGAATTTCTCCCATTTCCTATATTCTGGGGCGCGCGGTCGGTGTTGCCGGCTACCAGTTGATGCAGCAGCACCCTGACTGGTTTATTTATACTCGCGAAGGTGAAATTGACTATTACGACATGGCAATGATAAACAACTATGCCAACCGTAACAGTTTTGGATTTAAAAATGATAAGGATGGTATTATGCTATGGGCGATTCTCGACGCCACCAATCCTGAGGTCCGCCGCTGGATTGCCAATCAGATGATCGCGCTTGGAACCGAGATGGGATTTAAAGGCGTGCGCTGGGATGTCTGGAACATGAGCGTGAAAACGGACTACTATCGAATGAACGGAACGCAAGTAGCTAAGACCACGGCGGATGCGGACCGGCTTACCGCCGAATCCATTCGCGCGGTAAAAGAGATGGTCGCGCAAAAGCTGCCTGCATTCGCCTATGGCTACAATTACGCCTCCCCTGAGGAAAATGATGACAAGCCGCTGACGATAGCGGAAAAATGCCGTAACCACGGCTGGCTGCTGGATGAACTTTCCTCAGGTTATTCTGCAAAAACATCGCCTTTTCATACCTGGGACGCCTATGCCAAACGAATGGTTGAATGGGGGGATAAAGTCCGTCAGTTGGACGGGATTTACAATCCCTGGCCGTTTGAGCGCGGGAATATGAGCGCCAACAATGATATTGACTGGCTTCAGGAAGGAATTTACCATCTGCTTGCCGGCGGACGCGTCTGGTATAGAGTGGGCGGTTATGCCAAGAATAATTCTGCTTTGTACGGGGATTTCTCGCTGCTGGCATTCCGTTACAACAATATCTATTCCGGATGGGACCTCCGGCTCCAGCCGGAAAATCAAACCAATATCCGGGTCAAAGCGCCGGATGCCGTCTGGTGGAAAAGGTTTGTATTTACCAACAAAAGCCTTGACGGCAAGGATCAGGATATCGTCCACCTGGTGAATTCTCCGCTGATTCTTGACGCGGCGGAAAATCCCGATTCGAAAGTACGCCCGCCGACCGGGCCGATTGAAGTAACTTGCGCCGGCCGCAACGGGTTGAAACCGGTCAAAGCCTGGCTGGTGACGGGCGAATCCCTTACGCCGGAAGCCGAGCCGAAAGTACAGGCGCTGCCGCTGGAGTTGAAGAATAAAGATGGCGGCGTGAGCGTAACTGTTCCCTCGCTGTTGTACTTTAAAACCGTGGTTTTTGAATATTAAAGGAAGGTACATAAAATGAATAAGCATATTTTAAAAACCGCGGCGGCAATGCTGACCGTTTTATTCTCCGCCTCGCTTATGGCCCAGTTGACGCTGAAAGAGGAACCGGTCAACGGACATGTGCTGTACCGGCTGGAAAATGCGCGGCTGTCCCTGCTGATTGATCCGAATGCCGGCGGCACGATAGTTTCCTGCAAGGACCGCCTGGGCGGCAATGTCGAACTGGTTCCCGATAAAGAGCCGCGCGGCATAGCCATTGACCATTTCCAGTCCCAGCCTTTTCCGGGTGAAATGTACAGCGCCGTCTACAAAGTAAGCGAGGTTAAGGCCGGAGCAGACCGGGCTTCCATTACCCTGCAATACAATGTGACCGGAACGTTCAGGGCCGCAACGGATGAAAAACTCAAGGACCTGCTGCTGGAAAAAACTTTTTCCCTGAGCAAGGACTGCCCGGCGCTGCAATGCAAAGTGCGCATAACCGCGCCGAAGAGCAGTTCCACGCTTTTTGCCTACTGGCAGCAGAGCATACTTTTTGCCGGCGGCACTTATGATCGCGCCGCCCCCTCTTTCCGTCCGTCAACCCGCGGTATCCGCGTGAAAACGGCCGATAGTAACGGACATACCGGGCCGGAAGCGTTTATCCGCGATTTTACCGCCGGCTGGATGGCCTTGATCGACACAAAATCAAAAACCGGAATGGCGATTCTCTCCAATTACGATGACCTTGATGTGTTGTATATGTGCCTGAATGTCACGATGGAATCCATGTACCGGCAGGTCTTTCTGCCGGCGGGCAAATCAATGGAATATGTCTCCTGGTTTATTCCGGTGGCCGGCCTGGACAACGTGGTCAGCGTCACCCCGGATTATATCGCCGGTTATACTTTGAAAGGCAACGGCAAGACCGGCGGGGAAATAACATTTTCGGCAATTCGTTCAATCAATGAGCCGGCAGCGCTAAATTTAAAAGTAAAGATGTTCAGCACGCTGGCTCCGGACGCGACGAAAGAAATCGGGCGGCTTGAGTTTCCAAAGTTAGGAACGGAACCATTGACCCGGAGTATTGCGTTCCCGCCTGTCGGCCCAGATCCTCTGGTCATGCAGGCACAAGCTGATGCGGGGGATAAAAGTTACAATTTTGAGGAATACTGCAACGGGACATATCAATGGGGGGAAAATATCCAAACCGATATGATTTCACCTGTTTATCAGGGTAAGCGTCCCGCGCAGAAGATCAATTTATCCAAACCGGAAAAGCTCCAGTTGCGTAATATATGGGGCGACCAGATTTGGTACGTCGAAGGTCTGATGGATGATTACTATCAGCTTTCAAAAGTAATTGACGCCGCTTATCAATATAATACCTCAACACTGCGCGACCAGAATTTTATAAGTTACGGCGTTACGTGGCGCAGCCGCCTCGACGGGTTCCCCTGGGATTATGACAAACTGCTCAGCTATGATTTGATCATTCTGGGCGGCGCGAAACGGGAGGCGCTGGGCGACACGGCCATGGAAATGCTGCAAGACTATTTGCAGGCCGGCGGCAGCATGCTGGTGCTGGGCGGTCCGATGGCTTACGGCAACTCGCGATTGGACGGCACTGCGCTTGCCGACTGTCTGCCGGTGACTTTCGGAAATCAGCCTTTCGGTCTTGAATGCCTGAACAATCCTGAAATCAAAGTGGCCGCACAAGCGCCGTTCCTTGAAAATCTGGATTGGAAGGCCGCGCCGCGGGTCAAATATCTTCATAAAGTTGAAGTGAAGCCCTGGGGCAGGGTGATTCTTCAAGTTGACGGCAAACCGTTTCTGGTGGTCGGGGAAAAAGGGAAACAGCGCATCGCCTGCATCCTGGGAGCGCCTATGGGAAGCATGGAGCAGGGGCAGTTGCCGTTCTGGCAATGGAACGACTGGAATTATCTCATGCAGCAGCTCTGCTGGTGGCTGATGAAAGAAGATTACCGCTTCACGCAGAAAAGCCAGTAAAGAAAAGCATCATGAGAAAAAGAATTGCGCAATTGAATCAAAAACATATATGTTGAGTAAAAGATAGTATAAAAGTCAACTATAAATAATAATTCAGCGATTAAACACAAAGTAAGGTATCTGTTATGAAAATAAATGTGGCGATATTGGGCGCGGGCGGAATGGGGGAAACCGTAATCAAGCATCTTAGGGACTGTCCGCAGGCCGGCCGGATTGTGGCCTATGACATCAGAAAAGAGCGGCTTGAGGAACTGAAAAAGCTGCACAATGTGGATGTTTCGGCGGACTTGAATCAAGTGCTTGCCGATCCGACGATCCGCGTGGTATTCATCACCTCATCCAACGATTCGCACAAGGCCTTGACCATCGCGGCGCTTGAAGCCGGCAAGGCGGTGATGTGTGAAAAGCCGATGGCGACGACCCTGGCGGACGCGGAGGAGATGGTGAATGCGGCTGAGCATACAAAGGGTTTTTTGCAGATCGGTTTCGAACTGCGTTACTCGAAACTTTACACCAAGGTCAAGGACTGGATAGATGAGGGCTTGCTGGGACAGGTGGTAAACACCCACTGCCTGTACTGTTCCAGTGTATATACCAAGGATGCCTGGCGCAATAAACTGAGCGCCGGCGATACGTTTCCGGAGCGCTTGAGCCATTATGTTGACCTTACCCGCTGGTGGATCGGCTCAGAGGTTAGTGAGGTCTATTCGGCGTGCTCCCCCAACGTCGTGCCGTACACTGAAGTTCGTGACAATTATCACACGACCTACCGTTTCAAGAATGGAGCGGTCAGTCACATCTCCTACTACATGAACTACCCGGCCATGTTCCGTGGCGATCCGCTGGCCGACAGTGTCACGGATTTGCAATTAGGCGACGGCCATAAGCTCCGGTATATCATAGTGGGGACGAAGGGAGCGGCAGAGACGGATGTTTTCTACAGACATATCAAGCGTTGGCAGTTCTCGGACACTCCCGAAAGGATGGTCAGCGACTGGGTGGAAAATCTGACATGGAATTACAAGGAAGATCAAATTCACTATCACAATACCCACGACCAGACGCTTGACATCGTGCGGAGAGTCGCGGAAGGGCTTCCCCCGAAAACCTCCGCCAGGGATGCCCTGCAAACCATGAGGCTGTGTTTTGCGGCCATTGAGTCGGCGGACGAAAAACGCTCCGTGAGTCTTGGCAACCAGTAAGGAAAAGTATCATGAGAAAAAAAATTGCGCAGTGGCGGCGGAGCTGGCTGCTGGTTGCTTTTGCCGGAACTATTGCAACCTGTGCCGCCGAAACGCCAATTCAATTTCTTGGACCGAATATCGCGCCTAATCCCGGTTTCGAAACAGCCGGCGAAGCGAAATCCTACGCGCCCTGGACTGTCAGCGGTTTGAGTAAAGGGGCAGAAGCAAGTATTGACACGGGCGGCGCCCTGGAAGGAAAATGTTCCATGCGCCTGGCGACGCTTGAATCCGGTACTCAGCTTGTTTTGCAATCCCCTTTGTTGCCGGTTAAAGGCGGACAGACATACCTGTTTTCAATCGCGTTCCGGCAGGAGGGGTTTTCCACGCACAAAGACGGCCCGCCGTATTGCGGAGTATCCAGTTACCCGCAAATTTGCTGGCTGGATGCCCGAAATCGCGTAATCGGCAACTCAAGCAATATTGCCGGATTTCCTTACACGCCCTGGCCCTGGGATATGCGGGACGCCTTCGAGACCGCTCCGGCGGCAGCGCGGTTTGCCCAAATTAAGGTGTCAATAAGCAACGGGAGTGAAAAATACTCCGGCAAGACGATTCCGTCAACATTATGGCTTGACGCAATTCAATTGCGCGCATATTCGCCGCCGCCGACCCCCGCATGGGCACTGGGGAAAGCCGAACTTGTAGTTGACGGCGACGCTTCCAGTTCTCCGGTGCTTGCCTGGTTTGCAAATGACGCCCAGATTTGGAACGGTCTCGGCGGGAAATGGTCACACATCGTTCGCGACGAGCAGGCCGAACGCGGTACTGCCCTTGAGTCGCCGCCCAATGTCGGTTCCGGAATGATGGGGCATGGGCGCTACAATCCCAGCCTGCCTGCCGGCACGGGCGTTTACCGGCTGCAAGTGCGCGCCAAACTGCCGCCCAATGCCGGTACTGCCGGTTATGTGGATGTCTTTACCGAACGCAGCTCCAGCCGTTTGAAGCTGGATATCACGGGCGGCAACGGGGATTCCGGCTATCGTACCTGGGAAGGCGATTTCATTTTGCGCGACAACGGCTGGTGGTGCGTCCGCATGCAGACGCTGGGCAAAAGTTCATGGCGGATCGATTCCGTTAAAATTTTTCCGGTTTTTCCGTTTTCAGACCGGCAGTTGCTGAGCATTTATCCCGCCGCCGTCAGGGAGCTCCCCGCCGATCTGCTTCCGGCAAGTTATCAGATGGTGTCCGGCGGCCCGCGCCAGCCCAGTCGAACTTTGATTATCGCCGGTTTGGGCAGCGACTGGTTTCAATTGACCCGCGCGTTCAAATTACTGCATCGCGACAATGAAACAGAAATGGTGTGGGTTGACAAGAAAAGTCCCACCACCGTCATCAACGGGCTGCCGGACGATATGTCCACGCTACTCTTCCGCAATAACCTTATCTGCCTTTGCAATGTGCCGATGAATGCCATGCCGCTGACCCTGAAATCCGCAATCTGCGAATATGTGCGCCGAGGCGGGGGGCTGCTTGTCCTGGGCGGACATCAGGGTTATGAGCGCGGCTTCTGGCAAGGTTCGTTCCTCGAAGGAATCATGCCGGTGGAAGTGGCGGCAACCGCGCCGGAAGGTTTGATTGATCTCGGCAGCGGACTTCAGCTAAGCCCGGGAACCGTACCGCCTGATTGCCTGGCGGCAATTCCGCTGAAGGATCTGCCCTATGTGCGTTATCTGCATAAAGCCAAGCTGAAACCGGGCGCGCAGATGCTGATGAAAGCCGGAGAATATCCGTTCATCGTCGGCTGGCATTCGGGCAAAGGCCGGGTGGTGTGTGTGCTCGGACGCGCCGAGGGAACAATGCCCAGGGAACATTTGCCTTTCTGGCAATGGCAGTACTGGCCGTTGCTGCTGCGCGATGCGGGATGGTGGGCGGTAGGATATTCCGAGATTGGAAAATAATGAATTAATTTTAGCATTTGCTGATAAATTAGAAGAACATGATGTAAAAGGTAATAAATAAGGATTGAAGAAATGACTTCACGAGAAAGAGTAATGGCGACAATTGAACACAGAAATTCGGGGCGGATTCCTTTTACCGTCGCCCCCCATACTTCCCTGGCAGTGCATGGGCGGAAACTGCTTGATTTGCTTTGCCGTTACCCCAATGATTTTTTTGATGCGCGGCAACTGAAAATCACCAAATTGGAAGATTTGCGGAAAAGACAGGATTTTACGGACAAGTGGGGTTGTCCATGGCATACCGAGAACATTTTAGTTACCGGAGCGATAACTGAACATCCGCTGGCAGATTGGGATAGTTTCGCATCCTACAAAATACCGGAAGTTCCAAAAGTTACTCCGGAACAAATCGATGCGGCGAAGCGGATTGGGGAAAAATATCCGATATGGGCCGGCATTGAACAGTTTTTTCAAGTCATGCAAAATGTACGCGGCAGTGAGCAATTATTCATGGATTTTTACATACAGCCCGAAGAAATTCAGAAACTGATAGGCCGGATGCTGAATGAATATCATTTGCCGGCGCTTGAGGAACAGCTCAAACTGAAGCCGGATATCGTCGGTTTCGGCGATGACTGGGGTACGCAGAAACAGCTTTTGATAAATCCTATCCTGTGGCGGCAATTCTTCAAGCCGGTTTATAAAAAACTGATAGAAGTTTGCCATCAGGGCGGCGCCAAAATGCAATTTCATTCCTGCGGCTATACCATGGAAATAGTGGAAGAACTGATCGCCGTCGGCATGGATGTCGTGAATCCGCAGATGGCGATTATGGATGCCGGCCAATACGGCGAGACAGCACGAAACCGGATAACGGTGATGCCGGACCTTAACCGGCAGGATATCATGGCCAACGGAACTCCGAAAGAGGTGGAAAAACATGTTATCGATATGTATGACAAGTTGGGCACGCCAGCCGGCGGCCTGATTGGATATTGCCCGATCGAACCGCAACATCCTCTGGAAAACATTGAGAGCATATTAAGGACGATTTCAGCTTATGAAAAAAAGTGCTGATTGAACGGGATATATTTTCTCTACAAGCGCCTGGAGCAACATAAAAGGAATAAGAAATGAAGTTCAAAGGGTTTCATTATGATATAGCTCGCGGAGCTTATTTGCGTCCGGAGTATTTTAAACAGGCATTACAGCATGCCGCCAAAGCGGGTTTTACGCATTTTCTGCCATATCTGGAAAACATGATTTTGCTTCCCTCTATGGCAAAAGCATGTCCTGAATCTGCGTATACGCCTGAACAATGGCAGGATTTTGATCAGACCGCAAAAATCTGCGGAATAGAACTGGTGCCGCATTTTAATGTGATTGGACATGCCAATGCCATCTGCGCGGCGTATCCGGAGTTGCAAGGCGGCACTAAAGAACATGAAATGGATATAACTTTACCGGAAACTAAAAATTTTGTGCTCAACTGTCTCCGGGAGTTTTGTTCGTTCTCGAGTTCGAAGTATTTTCTGATCGGCGGAGACGAGTATCAGTTTCCATCCCACTTGCTTCGTAATCCGAATTTTGAACCGGCACGTGCTTTTGCTGAGCACATCAACATGGTTGCCGAGGAACTTGTCGGCTCAGGCCGGATTCCGTTGATGTGGCATGACATGCTGATCCACTATCCGGAAACGCTGGAGTTATTATCGCGGAATGTGGTTGTTGTGTTCTGGTTTTATGATGAAGATTCAGATTATCCGTTACTGGATATGCTGCAGCAACGCGGGTTCAAAACGATCATGGCGGGAGGCCTGTGCGGCGGATTGCTGACCCGCAGGCGCTTGCGGGCCGCTAAACTGGAGATAGAGGCAGTTGAAAAATATAAAAGTCACGGCTTCATGATGACGACATGGTCGGACGGACGGTTTGAAAAACAACGGCTGAATATCAAATTTACCGGTAAATTGTTAGCGGGCGAACGCATTCCGGATAAATTTCTGGAGGCGAATTCGCTACGGGATATTCTGGCGGCGAATCCTGCCGGAGAAGCTGTCTTCATTAAGAAAGTAAAAGACCGGCTGCTTTCCCTGCTGGGTGACGAGCTATGGAAGTCCTCTCCGGAATATCAGGAATATTATACCGCGGTATTCAGCGATAACCGGGATAAAGTAATCGAGTCATATCTGAAATATCATTTCCCTGAAGGCCCGTTGTTCAATATGCTGAACTCCGTAAAAAATATTTCAATTCAAATATCCGCCCCGATAAAGTATGAATATGATAACGATAAATTCGAAGTTCTTGTTTCGCAGGCATTCGGCACTCCTGAATTGAAAATTTTAAACGGCGATGAAAGTTTTCTGATTTACCCGGAATACGGCGCCTCCATTCAGGCCTACCGGAAATGCGGAATTGAACTGATTGCGCATTCAGTACCTAAAGCGAAACCGCTTGCCCCCGGCGGATACCGGAGTTATTCGTCGGCGCTCGGATTTTGTCCGATCTGGGCCTTCGGCTCCCAGCACAATCCCTGTATTTTGTGGCAGGGGCCGTTTAAGTGGAACATTATGGAGTCCGCGGATTTATTGAAAATCGAACTTTCCCGCGATATGTATCATGTCTCGGTGAAATATCTTATTACGGTAAAAAAGGGAATTGCCGGTTTTACGCTTGAAGTTGAAGCCTGCAATAAGATTGACGATATTTATGGAACGTTCAATTTCAATCTGCCGCTGACTTTAACTCCGGGAGATATTTCCGCAACGACGCTGGAATGGGAAGGAAAATGCATCAGTCCGGTTGACGTCGGAGACACTTTTTTTGTGATCCCGGCAACCGGAGAGCTGGTAGTGAGAAGACCGCGGATAAGTCTTGCCATCGCGGCTGATAAAAATAAAACTTCCGGCTTCTATGCCGATTGGCGGACAGTCTTTATCACCCCGGATCTTCGCGGGAAATATCAAAAACTCAAGGCAGGAGAATTTTACAGAACAGCCTGGAGCTTCAAACCTTCAATTGCCTGAATCTTTAACCGCAAGCAGGATTTTGACATCCTGTATTGCGCGTTTTTTTCTTCTTGTTTGTCGGTTTCCGGGGATTGACATTTCGCGTAAAGAACACTATAATCAAAGCTGTAAATGAATTGTAAATATATCTGACCGATCATGCGGCGTAAATAAATAAGTCACTAAAAATTTGAAAAGGTATTAATTTATGAATAAGTTAACGCACAGGGAACGGGCGATTATCGCACTGGAAGGCGGACAACCGGACTATGTTCCGACGTTCGAGCTTGCATTTCAGCTTACGGAAGAAGCATTCGGTGAAAGTTTTTACCAGGGGAAGGAAAATGACGCACTGTCCGAGAAAGATCGAATGGAGCTATGCCGTAAGAATGCGGATCTTTATTTGAAGATTGCAGAGCGCTACGATCACTCAATCATCATGATTTCCATTGCGCCTTCAAGCATCTATCCGCAGCGTTCCATGGAACTGGCGCGGACCATGAATTTCATCCGGGAGGCGGCCCGCAAAAAGGGTGAGGATTATCTGCTGATTACTCACGGGGATGCGACATTGGCAATTCCCAGCGGCGACTGGCTGTATGAAATGATTGACCTCATGGCTGACAAGCCGGAAAAACTGAAGGAAAAAGCCGAGAGGATCATATATGAAAGAACCGGCCATTATTTGTTCTACGCCCTGTCCGGCTTTGACGGTTTTGCGTTATGTGACGACTATGCTTTCAATACAAATCCGTTTTTCTCACCCGATCAGTTTCGTGAATATGTGCAGCCTTACCTCAGCCGTATTATTTCGGCATACCGCCAGATGGGCAAGTATGTCATCAAGCATACCGATGGAAACATCATGCCGATATTCGACCAGTTGATCGAATGCCGTCCGCACGCCATCCACTCGCTGGATCCGCAAGGATGTATGGACATGGCGGAGGTCAAGAAACGTTACGGTCGTCAAGTGGCTTTGTGCGGCAATGTCAACTGCGGACTGATTCAGACCGGCTCCGAACCGGAAGTTGTTGAAAGCTGCGAATACAGCATGAAAAACGGCAAGCCCGGCGGCGGCTATATCTTCTGCACCAGCAATTGCGCATTCAAGGGAATGCCGCTGGAACGCTATGAACTGGTGAATGAATATTGGAAAAAGAACAGAAACTATTAGCAGTAAGGAGCCGTTCAAAAAAAACCTTTACCTCGGCAGGATAACAGGAAGAATATCATTATGAACAATCGAGAACGTTTTTTGAAGACCATGCATTTCGAAAAAGTCGATCATCCTCCGTTTTTTATGGATTCCCCCTGGGATGATACCTGGGAGCGGTGGTATCGGGAAGGTTATCCGAAAGGGACCAGTCTGGCGGATTACTTAAAAGTCGAGACGCTTGAGTTCGGACACGTGAGCATAGACACCTTCCTGATCCCTCCATTCAAGCCGACTGTGGTTGAGGAAAATGATGAGTATGTAATATCAACCGATTGCTACGGAGCCAAACTCCGTAAATTCAAGAAGCATACAACCATGCCCGAATGGCTCGAATACGGCGTCAAGACGGACAAGGATCTGGTGGCGCTCATTGACCGGCTTGAACCGCAGTGGGAGCAGCGCATGCCTGCTGATTGGCTGGAGCGGCGGCTTAAACTGAATGAAAACAAGAATGCGGTAGTTTGCGCCGGCGGCGGTTCCTATTATGGTATTTTGCGCAACCTCATGGGTGTCGAGGCCGTCAGTGTTATGCTTTACGACTCACCGGACGCCATTCGCCGGTGGATTGAAGCTTATCACCGTTTGATTATGCAGATATTGGAAATAACTTTTGCGGAAACCAGCGTGGATTACATCTGGTTCGGCGAAGATTTTGCCTATAAGACCTCCTCGCTGATTTCCCCGTCCATGTACCGGGAGTTGATTCAACCCAAACACAAGATTGTGACTGACTTTGCCCGTGCGCGGGGCGTGGACATCTTCTTTTTCGACAGTGACGGAAACATCAACGAAATCCTGCCCGATCTGCTTGACGCCGGTATCAACCTCTTCTACCCGGTCGAGTGCGCCGCCGGCATGGATCCTCTTGCCTTGCGGCGGAAATACGGCAGGAAAATTCTAATGATCGGCGGCCTGGACAAACGCGAAATAGCAAAGGGCAAGGAAGCGATCAAACGTGAACTTTGCACCAAAGTGCCTCCTTTGATCGAGCAGGGCGGTTTCATTCCGCGCATAGATCATTCCGTCTCATCCGATATATCACTGGAGAACTTCATATATTATTTTGAACTTCTGAAGGAAATATACGGGGAAAAATAAATTCCAGTAGAGAAAACGGTTACCATTATACAGATAAAAATAAACTGCCTCGATGCAAGCATACGAGGCAGTTTATTTTTTTGCTGAAAGAGGGAACTGTTAAGCGGCCTGTTTTATTTGAAATAATCTTTTGCTTTTTGAAATTCCGCCGGAATCTCCGCTGCATGGACTTTCAGGAGTTCTTTCCACAGCGCCGTCGCATTTTTCGTGCTCTGATGATGCGGATAGGCGTAAAGCGCGTCTGAGAAAAGCTTCGGATCGCGTGTGGCGATGGCATCGCCCAACAGCGTCTGATGACTCGCCAGCGAGCTGATCAGGCCATGAAAACAGTCCGGCACTTCAAGATCGGGATCAGGGTGGACGCCATTTTTATCGAAAGTGAATGAATACTCGACAATGGTCCGGTCCTTGATGCCCTTGATTGCGCCCCGATTGGGAAAACTTGCGCCGAGTTTTTGCGGTTTTCCCGTGCCGAGCGCCTTCATGACAACTGCGGTCGGGTCCAGGATGCTGATTGCAAAATGAGGGTTCTCGTGACATGACCGGGCCCAGAACGCCGCATCCAGTTTACGGTCAAGGTGAGCGCGGAATTCAATGTCGAGCTTTTCTCTGTTCTCCCTGCCCTTCTTTTCATTGGCACGCAACTCCGCAGCCGTCTCCGGCTTGTACAGATGCCAGGAGGCGGGAAACTCATCCGGAAAGAGTTGACAAAGACCGTCAAATTCGTTTGAACAGGGTATAATTCCGAAACGGTTACGCATCTGCCGGGAAAGCTGATATGAAAAAAGAAGCGTCTTCCGGAATGCCGGCGGAACTCCCGCCAGTTTAGGTTTCCACGGGTTGTTTCCATATTTTTCGTCAAGCATCTTCAGGATGTCACGTCCTTTGTAATCTCCGCGAATGACAAAGGTCATGTGGTTCACGCCGGCCGATGCGATATTGAAATCGTTACTGTATTCTTGATCCAAGAGCAGCTTAGCCAAGTCCCAGTAGGGATGGTAACAACTGCCGCAGAGACCGAGCGACTTTATTTTAGTATGATTATTAACCAGGCCGCTGTAGACCGCGACGGGGTTGGCGTGGTCAACCAGCCAGGCACGCGGACAGAGTTTCTCCATACGTTTTGCAATGTCCAGGATAATGACGCCGCCGGTCAGGGATCTGAATGCGCCGCTGAGCGAAAGCTGGTCTGAACCGTGAAATCCATATTTCTGGGACGCTTGCTGGCTCAACATGCACATTTTTGCTGATCCGACAGGAAAACTGACGCTGACCAGATCGGCGCCCGGAAGAGCTTCGTCAAGGTTTTTCGTCCATTTTATCTCGCAGTTGCTTTTGGCGTATTCCGGTGTTTTCATGATGAGCCTTCCCACCGTTTCAGCCCTTTCAAGATTAAAGTCAACCAGCCATATTCCGCCACCCTGAAACGCATTGTCCCCGGACATTGCCGCGCGAACTATGGGTAGAGTCCTGAAACTTCCGCCGCCTACAAAAACAGCATTCATGATAATCTCCTGCAAAAGGTTAATTAAAATCTGATTCCGTGAAGGTTTTTCAGCCTCACATTTTCTTATGTTCTTTGTTTTAAAAATCGCCTAAAATATTTTACCAGCATCGCGAATATTTTTTAATATTCATCAGGACTATACCTCTTCCTGCTGCCGAACTCAGACGCCAAGCGTTCCGCTTGTGATATGCTGCCGCAACCGAAAATTACTTCCGGCGGCATTTTAAACAACCACATTTCCATCTTCAGATTTGTCTATTGTGCTTACATTCAAAGGGATAGCAGTAAAAACAGCTTTCCTTTGAGATTCAAAAGACGTCTTTTTTCAATTATTTAATAATAACCTATCAGTTTTGAAAAGTCAATATCTTATAA
>CAIKZE010000260.1 GCA_903831825.1 uncultured Lentisphaeria bacterium
AGTACCTCAAGCTTCCAGCTTGAGTAAAATCACAAGCAGGATGCTTGTGGTACTTTTCTTCAATTACTCCGAGACTTTGGAGTCCGGTTGAGCATAAGGTTTTACAGTTTTCATAACAACTCCGAGACTTTGGAGTGTCGTTGAACAGAGCGGTTTTCATTTTTCAACTTTTCTCTCCCGCAGTCGCGGGACCCGCCAAGCGGGGCACACCTTTTTTGCTTTCAATTTTCAATTACTTCTGATATCCTGATTTATAATTTTCAAATTTCAATTACTTCTGATATCCTGATTTTCAATTTTCAATTGTCCCTACATATATAGTAAATTTGTCAATCCAAACAATGACGCCACACTCAAATAAGGAGTAAAAGTGCATTTTTGAAAACTCATGTTTTCGGGGCGAAATTTATTTAACCGCTAATTCACGCCAATGAACGCCAATTAAACAGCCGGGCAACGTCAAGTTATGCGCAAAGGGGCGCGCAATACTATCCGTCTGTTGATTTCTTGGTTTTACAGCTTACATTAGAAATCGTTTCTAATTATGTAAGTAGTCTAATTTTCGGGGATATGCGGAACATGGCGCTCTTTCAAGATTCGGTACGAAATAAATATCTGCAAAATTTAGACCGGCAGGCGGTAAACGCGGCTTATGCCAAATTCGACAAGTTTTTTCATAATTCCGCCATCCAGGCAAATATCCGGAACAGCAAGGAAGAACAATATCAGGGAGAGTTCCTGATTGATTTGTTCGTGAACATCCTCGGTTATACCAAAAATCCCAAGCCGCACTATAACCTGACCACCGAATACAAAAACGTCAAGGACAGCAAAAAAGCCGATGGCGCCATTATCATCAATGACGCGGTAAAAGCGGTGATTGAACTCAAGGGAACCGACACTACTGATTTAAGTAAAATTGAAAATCAGGCATTCGGCTATAAAAATAATCAGTCCGAATGCGTTTATGTCATTATCTCCAACTTCGAAAAACTGCGGTTCTATATTGACAATGCCGTTGAATATATCGAGTTTAATCTGTTTACCCTGACCGAAACGGAGTTTGAACTGCTCTATCTGTGCCTGGCGTATGACAATATCAGGCAGGGCGTTCCCAAACAGATCAAGGATGAATCGCTCAGCCAGGAAGGCGTCATCACCAAAAAGCTGTATAACGATTATTCTTTATTCAAAAGAGAACTGCATCAGAACCTGGTCGCGCTGAACCCCGCTCACGAACCGCTGGAACTTTTTAAGAAATCGCAAAAGCTGCTGGACCGGTTTTTGTTTCTATTCTTCGCCGAAGACCGCCTGTTATTGCCGCCGAATTCCGTGAGACTGGTATTGAACGACTGGCGGGACTTGCAGGACCGCGACGTGGACGTCCCGCTCTATGACCGGTTTAAAAAGTATTTCGAATATCTGAATACCGGATATAAAGGAAAAAGATATGACGTATACGCCTACAACGGCGGACTGTTCAAACCCGATGCGATTCTGGATGCGGTAAAAATTGACAGCGAACTGCTTTACCGGCATACGTTCAAACTGTCCGAATATGACTTCGCCAGCGAAGTGGACGTAAATATCCTCGGTCATATTTTTGAAAACTCCCTGAATGAACTGGACGAAATCAAAGCGCAACTGGCGGGACTGGAAATTGACAAAACCAGGACCAAACGCAAAAAAGACGGCGTTTTCTATACCCCGAAATACATTACCAAATATATCGTGGACAATACCGTCGGCAAACTTTGCCTTGAGCAAAAAGCCGAACTCCGGATCAATGATGACGACTATATCAACGACAAACGGAAAACCAAACCAATAAGACAGGCATTGAACGATAAGCTCATCGCATACCGGAAATGGCTGCTGCAACTCACCATCTGCGACCCGGCCTGCGGTTCCGGCGCGTTTCTGAATCAGGCCCTCGACTTTTTAATCAAAGAACACCAGTATCTTGACGAATTGCACGCCAAGCTGTTCGGCGATACCATGATCTTGAGCGATGTGGAGAAGAGCATCCTGGAAAACAATCTGTTCGGCGTGGATTTGAACGAGGAAAGCGTGGAAATAGCCAAACTCTCGTTATGGCTGCGCACCGCCCAGCCCAACCGGAAACTGAATGATTTGAACAATAACATCAAATGCGGCAATTCGCTGATAGACGATCCCGCGGTGGCCGGAGAAAAAGCCTTTAACTGGCAAAAGGAATTTCCCCAGGTTTTCGCAAAAGGCGGCTTTGATGTGGTGATCGGAAATCCGCCGTATGGGGCGAAAATTGAAAAAGCAGATTTAGACCATATCATAAATAAATATAATGATTTTGGTATTAGTCCAAGTTTATCCGATACTTATTTCTCGTTTTATGCTTTAAGTTTGAAAAACCTTGTAAAGGAAGATGGTTATTTGGGGTTTATCACACCCAATACATGGAGATTAATTGAAAGTGCAAAGAGTTTTAGAAATATCATTTCAAATAAACCTTATTATCTATTTCAGATTATTCAACATTTAGAAAAAGTATTTACCGATGCAACTGTTGATTGTGATACGCTAGTTATAAAAAAGACAAATACCGCTTTGGGTGATGTGTCAATTTCGATAACAAACCAATATGGTTTCGTAAAACAACATGAAATAAATCAAAAGACATTATCTAATCAGGACTTTTTTAATTTATTTTTAACCGCAAAGGATTATCAATTAAAAGAAAAAATTAATCTTACGTCCTCTTTTATTAAGGATAATTTTATCATCAAGAATGGCGCAAAACCCTATGAAAAAGGCAAAGGGAAACCGGCTCAAACTGCACAAACGTTAATTGACAAACCTTTTACTTCGACAATAAAGAAAGATGAAAGTTTTTCTCCTTTGATTGGCGGTAGTTCTTTTCATAGATATAAACTGTTATGGACAAATGATTATTGGATACAATATGGTGAATGGTTAGCAGCCCCAAGAGATAAAGAAATATTTGAAGCAAATGAAAAGTTGATATTTAGGCAAACCAGCGATTCAATAATCGGTTCTTGGCTGGAAAGTGGATTTATTGTTAGAGACAATACTCATGTTTTATTAAATAAAGACAATTCGCCTTTCAATTTAAAATATGTTTTAGCTCTATTGAATTCAAAATTGACAAATTGGTACTATTGGACTATTAATCCTGAAAGGGGAGAAGCAATGGCTCAAGTCAAAGCATTTCATTTGGGGATGCTACCTTTCAAAATAATATCACGCAATGATCAGCAACCCTTCATCGAAAAGGCAGATTTGATGCTTTCCTTGAACAAGGACTTGCAGGAGACTTCCCAGAGATTCCAAAGAACTTTGCAGCGCAAGTTCGATCTGGTGGAATTGCCCGGCAAGCTGCAAGACTGGTATTTGCTTGCCTATGCCGATTTCATCAAAGAATTAGGCAAAAAGAAAATAAAGCTGTCTTTAGCGCAGGAAGCCGAATGGGAAGAGTATTTTGTGCAGGAATCGAAAAAAGCCCGGGAGTTGAAAGCGAAAATTGACGCCACCGATAAAGCCATCGACCGGATGGTATATGAGTTGTACGGTTTGACGGAAGAAGAAATCGGGATTGTGGAGGGGAAGGCATAGCAGCCCAAAGTAACCCAAGCTTCCAGCTTGGAGGAAATCGCAAGCAAGATGCTTGCGGTACTCTAAAGTAACCCAAGCTTCCAGCTTGGAGGAAATCGCAAGCAAGATGCTTGCGGTACTCTGGAGCAGCCCAAAGTAACCCAAGCTTCCAGCTTGGAGAAAAACGCAAGCAGGATGCTTGCGGTACTCTGAAAAAACGCAAGCAAAATGCTTGTCGAATATCGGGGTCTCTCTTTAGTTTTGGTGTTTTCAATTTATATTATAGCTGAGATAAATGGTTTTTGGGGCGCCCAATCCAAGTGGCAAATGAAATTGTTGTGAAGCAAAATTAGGATAGCAATTATGAAAAAAGAGCTCATTATCGAACTATTTGAGAAATTTGAAGGGGCCTGTTATCTTGCCAACAATCTGGAATGCTGGAGCGCCAGAGAATTGCAGGAGATATTGGGCTATGCCGAATGGCGAAATTTTCTTAAAGTAATAGACAAGGCGAAGACGGCTTGTGAAAATGCCGACGTCAAGGTGTCAGATCATTTTGTTGATGTCAACAAAATGGTCGAGATTGGTAAAGGCGGTCAGCGCGAAGTGGATGACATGGCCTTAACCCGCTATCCTGCTATCTGATCGCACAAAATGGCGACTCGGTCAAGAGTGAAATTTCCTTTGCGCAGACCTATTTTGCGGTTCAGACCCGGAAGCAGGAAATAATAGAGCAGCGGCTTTTAGATATGGACCGGGTAATCGCCCGCGATAAGTTAACGAAATCCGACTATCAGGCATAATTTACGAGCGCGGTGTTGATGATATTGGTTTTGCCCTTATTCGATCAAAAGGGGATCACACGTTATTCGGCGGCTATTCCACCAACGACATGAAGCATAAGTTGCAGATTCCCAATGGCAGACCGTTAGCGGATTTTTTACCGACGCTCACAATTAAAGCCAAAGATTTTGCGGCCGAACTTACCAGCCACAATGTCATAGAAAAGGATTTATCCGGAACCAACCGGATCTCCGATGAGCATGTGGAGAATAACAGGGCAGTTCGTAAAATGCTGATTGAACGCGGAGTAAAACCGGAAGCGCTGCCGCCTGCGGAAGATGTCAAGAAGATTCAGCGTAAATTGGATGGTGATGAAAGAAAATTGCTCAAAGAAATACAGAGAAAAAAGAAAGATTAGAATATCTGGACCAAACCTGAGCTTTTGTTTTTATTGGGAATATCGGGGTCGCTTGATGGCGGAATTCCCGGAGATGAAAGGGATTTCTGGAAAACAATCTGCAATATATAAAACGGTGGTATCTGTTTTATGAACAACTGGTTGTAAATTGTGGAACAGCTTGTGCCACAATTAGCCAACAGGCTGTTGGCCAATTAGGGATGAAGTACTTCAAGCCCTGGCCGCCCGTGGCGGGTAAACTTCCAGCTTGGAGGAAATCGCAAGAGGGTTTAAAACTTCGACTATCAAGTTAAGAATTTTTGAACTGAATATCCAATATCGAACAAGGAATATCCAATGTCCAAGTTCATTCCGGACCTTCGCCGATTGGACATTGAGTGTTGGATATTGGGTGTTCAATTCATTCTGGCGATTTGGAATATCCAATATCGAACAAGGAATATCCAACAGATGAAGGAAAAACAAAGTCCGGATTTGGGGTTGATTATCTGCGGAAGAACGCATATTTTAAATACAAAATATATCATTATATATAACGGAGGCAATCATGGCTAAATTGGTTATCGGTCTGGATTACGGCTCGGACAGCGTCCGGGCATTGCTGGTCAATGCGGAAAACGGCGAAGAACTCGGCAGTTGCGTGCATCACTATGAACGATGGAAACACGGCAAATATTGCGACCCGGTGAAAAACCAGTTCCGCCAGCATCCGCTGGATTATTTGAGCGGGCTGGAGATTACAGTAAAAGGCGTATTGGCGAAAGCTCCCGCCGGAGCCGCTAAAAATGTCATCGGCATCGCGGTGGACACTACCGGTTCAACGCCGGTGGCGGTGAACCGGGCAGGGGTGCCGCTGTCCATGACGCCGGGCTTTGAGGATAATCCCAATGCGATGTTTATTTTGTGGAAAGACCATACCGCGGTGGCGGAAGCCGCCGAGATTAATAAGTACGCCAAAACCTGGGGCGGTGAGGATTACACCAAATACGAAGGGGGAATTTACTCTTCGGAATGGTTCTGGTCGAAGATTCTGCATACCTTGCGCAGTGATAAGCAGGTGCGCAAGGCGGCGTTTTCGTGGGTGGAGCATTGCGACTGGATCCCGGCGGTGCTGTCCGGCAACACGGACCCGCTGAAGCTTAAACGCAGCCGCTGCGCCGCCGGACATAAAGCCATGTGGCATGCAAGCTGGGGCGGATTGCCCGCTGAAGAATTCCTGTCCGGCATTGATCCGCTGTTGTCCGGCCTCCGGGACCGGCTTTATGCGAAAACGTTCACCTCCGAAACGCCGGCGGGAACGCTTTGCGCGGAATGGGCCGGGAAGTTGGGACTGACGGCCGGGATTGCCATCGGCGTCGGCGCGTTCGACTGTCATTTCGGCGCGGTGGGCGGCCAGATCGAGCCTTACTATTTGAGCAAAGTCATGGGAACTTCCACCTGCGATTTAGTGGTGGCCCCGTTGAAAGACCTCGACGGCAAACTGATTCGCGGCATTTGCGGACAGGTTGACGGCTCCATCATTCCGGGAATGCTGGGCATGGAAGCGGGGCAGTCGGCGTTCGGCGATATTTACGCCTGGTTCAAAAATCTGATTGCCTGGCCGCTGCATATGCTGGACGGCGAGGAGGCCGAAAAGATTGCCGCTAAAATTCTGCCGGCCCTGGAGAAAGAAGCGATGAAAATACCGGTCGGCGAATCCAGCGTACTCGCGCTGGACTGGATGAACGGACGGCGCACCCCGGACGCCAACCAGGCGTTGAAGGGCGCTGTTTTGGGTCTTAATCTGGGCAGTTCCGCGCCGATGATCTATCGCGCGCTGGTCGAGGCGACGCTGTTCGGCACTAAAAAAATTGCCGACCGGTTCACCGAAGAGGGCATTCCGGTAAAAGGGGTCATTGCCATGGGGGGAGTCGCCAAGAAGTCGCCGTTTATCATGCAGATGTGCGCGGACGTGCTGGGCATGCCCGTTAAAATAGTCAAATCGGAACAGGCTTGCGCGCTGGGCGCCGCCATGTTTGCCGCGGTTGTCGCGGGACAGCATAAGAATGTTCAGCAGGCGATGAAAAAGATGGGCGGCGGTTTTGACAAGACCTATGAGCCGGTCCCGGCAAGCTCCAAAAAATACGCGGTTTGCTTCAAGCAGTACAGCCGTTACGCGGCGCTGGTGGAAAAAGAAGCCATGCGGTAACAATTGATTTAGGCGGAATTACGCGGGAGTTATCTCGCACAAAGGCGCAAAGGCACAAAGAAACCCAAGCACTGGTCGCCTGTGGCGGGTAAGCTTCCAGCTTGGAGGAAAACGCAAGCAGGATGCTTGCGACACTCTGGCTGTTCAAAGTAACCCAAGCATCTTGCTTGGAGGAAATCGCAAGCATCTTGCTTGCGGTACTCTGTGAAAAGGAAATGCATGAAGCAGGAACAAAAAAGTAACCTTGGAGAATCTCGCAAGCAGGATGCTTGCGGTACTCTGGCGGAACAAAGTACCCCAAGCTTCCAGCTTGGAGTCGAGCAGGATGCTTGTGATACTTTGAAAAGCCGCAGCTTGCGGGACTTTGCTGCTTTGGTATTTTTTGATCCTTACTCAGATATCGAAATCAAGGAGAGGAACTTGCCGCATTGGCATCAAGGCAATACCGTATGTTTTGTAACTTTTCATCTTGCGGATTCGATTCCAAAGGAAAAAGCGGAAGAAATCAGAAAAGAAAGAGAACTCTGGGAATTAAACCATAAAGAACCTTATACTGAACAGGATCTGAAGGATTTTTATCGTTTATTCTCTGAGAGAATAGAAAAGCTGCTAAACGCCGGTCATGGTTCCTGCTGTCTGGCAGATGAGGCTAATGCTAAAATTATTGCAGACACCATTCTGCATTTTAACCGTGAACGCTATCTCCTTGATGAATGGGTTATCATGCCGAATCATGTTCATGTTATAATCAAGCCGCTGGGCGACAATAA
>CAIKZE010000261.1 GCA_903831825.1 uncultured Lentisphaeria bacterium
AAAGGCAGAGATATGGAAAGATTGCCGCACTTTTTGAAATGCCTGATGAGAAAATTGTAAAGGAAATTAAAGCCAAAAGTTGTAAGAAAAGAAATAAACATAACAACGAGGTGCAGTATGCAACATAATCTTTGGACTGCGAAGCCCCTGCTTCGCTTTGGATTGCTGGCAAACGATGTCGCAACCGCCGTAATCATAGCAACTTCTACAACATGGCGCAATAAACCAAAGCGGCGCAGGGTCGCCGCACTCCAAAGTCAGGCTCGCCTGACAAAGGCAAATCCATTAAAGCCAACACTCCGAGTCATTGGAGTGTCATTGAACAGAGCGTTTTTCATTTTCAATTGTTAGTCCTTCATTAACTTCAATATCTTCATGGTGAAGCTCCCCGGTTCCTCATTTTCCATTTTCCAACAATTCCCGCATTTAAAAACTTTAGAACTTTAGAACTTTAGAACTTCCCGTCACTTGTCCCTACATATATAGTAAATTTGTCAACAAAAATTATGACGATGTACTCAAATAACGCCGTAAAACGCATTTTTGAAACTCGTTGTTTTGGCGGCGGAAATCTGGTTAACCGCGAATGGACGCCAATGAACGCTAATATGGGGAAGCGGGAAATACACTTTTACCACGAAAAGCACGAAACACACGAAATTTGGAAAAACAGAAGTCAACGCATGAATTTAAACCTTAATTTTAACGCAAAGGCGCAAAATCGCTAAGACAAAGCAAAAAGGAAAAAAGCCTTTTTAAAGTTTGGCTGTGCCAAACTTAAAAAAATCTCTTCTCTGCGCCTTCGCGCCTTTGCGTTAAATTCTTCGTTCGGGAGAAGCGCGAAGATGTAAAGGTGATTTTTGAACGGCTCCTTAAATCAAGAAAACTGCCTTTAAAAATTGCTTTAAGCATGGTTTTATACCGGATTATTATCTATATCTATAATTTATACTTATGGTGTCCGCCCCCGCACGATCAGTTGTTGCAAAATTTGCAACTACTGAATCCGAAACGAGTTCTCCCTCTTCGGAAATCAGTGTCAAACTTTAGCTTTTGTGTTTTTGATGCTTGTGAATAAGTTATTTTAGGACTTTTTGAGAGAATTTTAGCAATAGTATTGACATCAAATTCTGTATTGTTGATGCTTGTAAATATTACCTGTCCGGCTATATTTTAATTCGAATGAAACGTTGTTTGGGAGTTGAAAAAGGATTAGAAAGATGCGGGAAATTGATGAACTATTGCACTAAAACACAAAAGCTAAAGTTTGACCCGATGACTTTCTTTTATGGATTAGATTAGGCTATGTAAGGTCTTAAGTTTTGGAGATATGCATAAAAAGCCCAAGAACTGAAAACCGAAATATGTTGGCTGAAAGTTGTTCCGGTTTTAATTATGGTGATAGTTAAACCCACCGAATTCGATGGGGTTAGAAATCTTATAGAGGAATGAATATGGCTGCAAAAATGGATGTGCAAGGAAAAGGAATAACGATCATATCTCAAAATGACGAAGATTATATCTCGCTTACAGATATGGTCAAAGATATAGAGAATGGTCTTTCGCTTATTGAAAAATGGCTCAGAAATAAAAACACCATAGAATTTTTAGGTATTTGGGAAGAGATATATAACCCGGATTTTAATTCCCCCGAATTCGAGGGAATTAAAAATCAAGCGGGACTGAATCGCTTTATTCTTTCGGTAAAGCAGTGGGTGGAAAAAACAAATTCCAAAGGAATCATAGCCAAAGCGGGAAGATATGGCGGCACATACGCGCACAAGGACATAGCTTTTGAATTTGCGTCGTGGATATCGCCAAAGTTCAAACTTTATCTTATTAAAGAATTTCAGCGGCTTAAAGACGAAGAACGGAAGCTGTTGGGCTGGGATATCCGCCGTAATCTGACCAAAATCAACTATCTGATTCATACAGATGCAATAAAGGCAAATCTGATACCGGCAGAATTATCCAAAACGCAGGTTAATCTGGTTTATGCTACTGAAGCAGATGTCCTGAACATGGCTTTATTCGGGATGACCGCCAAAGATTGGCGGGATAAAAACTCCGGTAAGCAAGGGAACATTCGCGATTATGCCGATATTTCCCAACTGGTTTGCCTTTCTAATCTGGAAAATTTAAATGCGCATTTTATCAATGAAGGAATCGGCCAGGCTGAACGTCTGGTTCGCTTGAATAAAATAGCCATTCAGCAGATGAAACTTTTAACAGACGGCAACAGCATTAAGAAGTTGAGATAATATGCCGATGGATGCTCTAACTTTCGATTCTTTTTATTGCATTTTGTAGAAATTTCTGGAGAGACGACGCATCGTTCTCGCACTTCTCTAGCGCTTCGATATCCAATGGCACCAATAAGGAAAGTGCCGGTTTACGGACTTTTTCTGCTGCATTCGCAACTGTCTCACCTGAGCCAACTCGGGGAAAACACCAAAGTTCATCTCGGTTATCCTGGAGAAATTTCAGCGCGGCCTTTAGTTCGATCGGATTCGAATATTTCCCATCCGGGTCTACAATACCTCCGCCTTGCCAATTTAGTTTTTTTCCATTAAAGCGAACTGTTGACACATTCATCAGGCATTTCGATGATGTTTGGCCTATCCAATCGTCAACCTTTTTCTCAAATTGCTCTGCCTTTTTCAAATGTCGTTCACTTGCCGCGTTCCAGGCGATTTCATCAGGATCGCCTTTTCCGCACTGGCTCCCTTTCGCCTGTATGTAGTATTCCAGCCCGATCCGCTCTCCTCCTTTATCTTCTGTAAACCAAAACCAAAGCACGGCATCAACTTTCTCGCCTAGAAAATCACGTTGCAGCAACGTTCCATTCTGCATCAGCTTCACGTATAAAGGGGAACCAGCGCCCGTTTTGAAATCATAATTTTCACTCTGGTCCTTGTGGACCTTGGCAAAGGTGATGGCATCATGACACTCTGCCGACCCAAGCGCGTCTCCCATTTTGCCAACCAACCTGCGCAGATGGTTGCGGCGATCTGGCTCATCAGGACCATTCAGCCATTCCAGGATGGTCTGGATTCCGCAATACAGCGGGAAGATATGCCATTCTACATAATCAGCCGCTTTTCCGCAGAGCCAACATCCAATGGCATCTATGCGTTCCTCCTTCTTGATTTTTTTGAGCGCTTCGACAACCTTTGACCAAGGCGCATTAAGCACAAATTCCGCGCATGCCGTCTGAACCTTCTTGGCGTCTTCCGCCGAAGCCAGTGTCCCGCCTGCTTTTGCCTGCGGGACACCGTCATCGTCATGGAGCAGTCCGAGGCGATGCGCGTAAGTGCTTATCTGGGTTGCATCAAGCGGATGTTCATCGTTCTTAAATTCAAAAACCAATAACATTTTGCCTGGAACATAAATCCAGGCGTCAGGCTTGGGATATTCTGGTGCTGGTCGCTGGTTATAGGTCCAAGTACTTTCATGATGGGAGGATGAGATACCAATCAGTAACACTTCCATATCCAGATTCTCGCGTTCCTTCATAGCGGCGACTGGCCATGCTTGCAGACCGAATTCGATCGTATTCGAGTCATTTATATTTCGTATAGTTTTGACTAAAGCCTCTATGCGAGTGCGGAGCTCAGGGTGAAGCTTAGGTGAGTCATGCGCGAGCGTTTCCAGGAACATTGCCACAGCAGAGGGGCTCCCGGCGTTAGCGAGTGCGGATAAAACCGATCGGCTCATGTTGTCTTCGATGGCGTGCCGGGGGTATTCCTTGCGTTCATCTGACTTGGTATCCTCAACAGAGTTCCGGGATTGCTCCTTGCCCCGGTTGCCGATTTCGAGCTCCGGGAAAGGTTGAAAAGGATTGAGATAGGGCGAGCACCGTTTCATTGTTAATTCACCCTGTACGATTTTTACTGCCGGTGTTTCTATTGTCATTTCTTTCCCCTTAGCCAACGAGTGGTTTTACTGTTTTTCAGTATGTCATTCAAACATGAAAAAGATAAAGCTTTTTCATGCGGAAAACAAATATCCTGTCTGATTTATTGTTGATTTCTAGATACTGCATCCAAAACAACCAAGGTTATTTTCCGAATGCCTGCAGTGCTCGCCTTGCTTCCAGATGTCCATATTCCGAGGCTTTACGGGACCATTTCATGGCTTCGGCTTCATCCTGGGGCACACCCCAGCCGTTGGAATAGCACAAGGCAAGATTATACTGTGCCGCCGCCACATACTGATACTGGGCCTTTAGCACATATTTCGGGTCAGCGGCTTTACGAAACCATTTTACGGCTTCGGCGTAATCCAGGGTAACACCCCAGCCGTTGGCATAGCACAATGCAAGATTATACTGTTGCAGCGCAAACCCCTTTTCCGCGGCCTGGTGAAACCATTTTACGGCTTCAGTTTCATCCCGGTCAACACCTGCGCCTTCCCGATAACAAACGCCAAGCGCAAACTGTGCCTTCATAAATCCCTTTTCAGCGGCTTTGCGCCACCATTTTACCGCTTCGGCTTCATCCTTGGCGACACCGGCGCCGTTATCATAGCAGCAACCCAGCAGAAACTGCGCGGCAGGATGTGCCTGTTCGGCTACAGCGACTTTATGGAGCCATTTTACGGTTTCGGCTTCATTTTTGGCGATGCCGTAACCGCCTTGAAAAGCCAAGGCAAGCTCAAACTGTGCATCCCGGTCGCCCTGTTCGGCAGCTTTTCTCCACCATTTCACGGCTTCGGCATAATCTTTGGCGACAATGCATCCTCTGGCATAGCATACGCCAAGCTTATGCTGTGCCGACGCGAGGCCTTGTTCGGCGGCTTTGCGCCACCATTTTACCGCTTCGGCTTCATCCTTGACTACATTTTCGCCGTTGTCATAACACGTTGCAAGTTTATACTGTGCTTCCGCGTTTCCCTGTTCGGCGGCTTTACGGCATTTTTTTATATCATCTGTGTCTGTCATTTCAATTTCTCCATAAAAAAAGTTGTTGTCAAATGCCGGTCAGTCAATCATGCCAGAGGACAGACAAGCCGGTTTTCTCCGTCTAAAACTATTCAAATCAGCGGTTTGCCGTATAGTTTTTGTGACCATGCGGCAAACCGCGCTTCCACTGAACCAACAAACTCTTCATTACTCGCATTCCCTCTGGAAATATTTCTATTTCAACCTTACTTCCGTGGTTAAGGAGTCGTTCAAAAAAAACTGGTACTTTCTACTGGTGTCTCGGGGGCACTTTCGGCTTTGCCGGTTCGTTACAAAGCTATGGCTTTGCTCCTCTCCGGCAACCCCAAAATTTCTCCCCGATACCCTCAGTATAAAAATATCACTTATTTCTTTACAACTCCTAAACGGAAATAAGATTTAATTGTTCGTTGCATTCTACGGGTAAATTATAACCTTACAGGTAGGACATTTTGCGTCCTAGCTGGTTTGCTTGCGGTGATTATCTGCGATTTTCTGGGCTTTTTTGTGGACTTTACCGCGAAGTCCGGCAGGTTTTATTACTTCGGCCTTGCCTGCCTGATAAAGAACCCATTGCAGAATTTCGTGTTCCGGGATTGCGGGAATCAGCAGGCGGAAGGATTTTTCATCAACCGGCTTGATCTGCTGGTTGCGATGCAGCGGATTGCCGGTGACGAAACTTTTAATATCAAAATCACAAAGCAGTTCAATGCCGGAAATTTCTTTGTATTCCAGGAAATGGTCATTCAGGACGCTGTTGATGATCTTGTCGTCCGGTTCAAAGGAAAGTCCGCTGTTTTGCGCGTCAACGATCCGGTGCAGCGCAAAGGTGCGGACTTCATTGCGTTTCATGCAGAATCCCTTTATATACCATGAGCATTGATAATAGACCAGCGCATGCGGTTCAATCCGGCGCTTGGATTCCAGGTTTTTGGCGTCAGCATATATAATATCCAGCGCTTCGTGCTGTTGCCACGCATGAAATACGGTCATGAAAATACCCGGGGCAATATTTGCCCGGAGTCCGGGAATTACGGTAAGCGACTTGACGATGGCTTTATCGAGGAAATCCGGATTGTTAGATGCCAACTGGAAATCAACCGCCTGGCGGATGCTGCTCTTGAGCGGTTCCGGGAAAATGTCTTCGGCAACTCTGGCGCCGAGCACGGCGGCCAACATTTCATGTTCCTCGAACAGTTGCGGACATTTGAAATCCCAGCCGTGGTGTTTCAAACAATAGCCATTGTGCTCCTGATCGAAAATAAGGGGGCAGTCAAATTCGTCTTTGAGAACTTTAATATCCCGCTGAATAGTTTTGGCGGTACAGGCAAGATTACGGTTCTCCGAGATATCCGCTTCGCGGAGTTTTGCGGCAAAGTTTTTGCAGTTTGGGTAGCGATTTTCTTTCAACTGCGCAACAAATCTTACCAGGCGGTGAAGCTGCTTCTTATTTACCGGCATTTTACTCCTCTCAAATTATACGACTTAACATACAACCGGAAAACACTGAATTACAATTTAAAGATTGCTTTTTATTTTTTATACTGTATTTTAACTATTATTATGAATGAAGAAGATTGCCATGCCGGCATCTTTAAAAACGAACCCAAAGTGTAAACAGGAGGAAGAAATGAAAAGGTTGTTAATGGTATGCGTGTTGGGAATGGCTGTTGCATTCTGTATGTCCGGCTGCAGTTCATGTTCATGGTGTCCGTTCTCGTCCAGTAAAGCTGCTGTTTGTCCCTGCTGCGGCAAAGCAGACTGCAAATGTCCTAAAGACGAAAACGGCAAATGCAAATGCGAATGCTGTAAAAACGCCGCAAAATGCACATGCTGCAGTAAAGCTGGCGATAAATGCGCTTGCTGCAACAAAGCCTGTCCTTGCTGCGGCAAAACAGATTGCAGATGCCCGAAAGACGAAAACGGCAAATGTAAATGCAATTGCAGCAAAGACGGCGATAAATGCAAATGCTGCAACAAAGATGCTGTTATATGTCCGAAGTGCCACAAAGATATGGATAAATGTGAATGCGGCAAAGATGTTGCCAAATAAGCTATCGTAACCTAATCCCGCTGGAGAATTTTCTCCCGCGGGATTTTTTTTATTTAATGCTTTGTTATTGGCAACTGGTCTGGCGAAAATTCCCGCTTCCAGGACTTGTTTGTCAGTATTCATCACTTTCAGCGATTTTACAGCATGTCCGGAGAATTTTAATGTTGCTTTTTTTCTTAAATCAATGTATAATTATCAATAATGAAGATGAAGATTGCCATAGTGGCATCTTTACCTAAGGAGTAGTTTAAAAATAACCTTTACATTTTGGTGTTCTTTTGAGCCATTTTTGCCGTAATTGTTCGTTACATAACTCGTTATGCTCCTCTCAATTACAACAATAATCATCTCAAAAACCCATGCCAAAATTTGTAAACTTTATTTTTGAACAACTCCTAAATTAAAGTCAGGAGGAAGAAATGAAAAGGTTGTTAATGGTATGTGTGTTGGGAATGGCTCTTGCATTCTGTATGTCCGGCTGTAAATGTTCAGACTGGAATCCGTTTGCGCCTGATAACCCTAAAACGACTTGCTCCTGTTGCGGCAGAGCAGATTGCAAATGCCCTAAAGACGCAAACGGCGCCTGCAAGTGCCAATGCTGCAAAAACGGCGAAGGGAAATGCAAATGCTGCAACCAATATGACCTTTGCTCTTGCTGCGGCAAAAACCTCAGCCTCTGCAAGTGCCCGAAAGATGAAAACGGCAAATGCAAATGCGAATGCTGCAAGAATGGCGAAGGTAAATGCAAATGCTGCAACAATGATGATGACAGCAAATAATCTATCGTAATCCAATCCCGCGGGAGAATTTTCTCTTGCGGGATTTTTTTAGACATATTGGGATTGATGCCGCGGCGACACTTCTAATTCTAGTTTTGCCTGATGTCTTCACGGCTCCACGCCGGCTTGGAGTAGTTGAGAATGGGGATTCAGACAAATCCCGATACATCTCTTCAACGACATGACCAATGCCCGAACTCTTTGAGCAACCCGGCCTCGCCGTATTACCGTACTCCGCTGACTATTAAAGGTTTAAGCTTGAAAGAACTTTTCCAGGCGAACAGTTCGTTCACCATTTTGTGTGGTATTTTCACTGGCGTCATCCAGTTCTAAAGTCATATGAATATTATACCTTACGGCGGTAAAAAAACATTTTTTGACTGTTGCCTATGGTAAATGCAATTATTTTTACATTTTTGGGCGCTTGGGAGCTGTTCAAAAATAAAGTTTACAAATTTTGGCATGGATTTTTGAGATGATTTTTTATTGTAATCGGCATTAAACTCTAATAAGGTTGAAAATTTAAAATAGATTGCGAAGATTTTGAGAATTGGTTCGTATTCTGAGAGGCTGCCGATACCGGGGTATCGAAGGCCTCGAAGAGTGCGAATCCAAACTCAAAAGATCGCAATCCCGCTCGTCTATGTTAAATTTTCAACCTTATAGAGTATACTCCCGGCATTTATTTTACATAAAAAATTAATCGTTATTTATTTCATGCTTTTCATCGGCGGCGGAAGTGCTATATTTAGCGCCATATTATTAATTTGTGGAAACTGAGGTTTTTTAAATATGAAAATGAAGATGCCGCTTATTCTTCTGATCGCGTTCGCCGCCTCTTTCTGTGTTTTTACCAGCGGATGCGGCTATTACACCCAATACGCCAACGTCGAAAACTCGAAAAAATTGCGCGTCGGCATGACCAAACAGGAAGTGCTGGAATTGATGGGCAAACCGCTGGATGAAGATTTCTGCTCCCCCAACGTCTGGTATTATTACACCCATACCCAGTGGCATGACGGATTTTATACCCGCGACGAATGTATGCCGGTAATGTTCAAGGACGGCAAGCTCATCGGCTGGGGCAATGATTTCTTCAATCAGATGTATTTCTCCAATCAGCACGTAAAGTAGCCGCAGCCGGGGGAATTAACCAAATACAGATTTAACCACGGAAAACACGGAATACACTGAAAATACAGGGAACTCTTCACCATGAAGGGCATGAAGTCAATGAAGAAAGATTCTCTGCTTAAAAAAAAACTTCAAGTCCTTCATGGTAAAAGGATTTCTTCCGTGTCTTTCAGTGTTTTCCGTGGTTAAATGTTTTTATGGTTCCCATGTTTTACCCCCTGCCGGAAAAGGTTTTCTCTGTGCCTCTGTGCCTCTGTGGTTAATCCCTGGCTGCTGAGGTTTTTCGCGATGATTCCGGGATTATATCAAAAATTCATCGTAGTTCTTCGGGGTGATCAAGCCGGTTTTTGCTTCCGGATATGCTATCATAAAGGCTGCGGGAAGTTTGCCTTTGGCGGCGGGGTTCCATTTAAATTCCCATGCCGACAATTCAACAGCGGATTCTTCAAGATAATCTACTTCGCACTGGTCTATATTGCGCCAGAAAAAATGGCGCGGCGGAAACGGCATGTTACATTGCAATTTCAGACGCTCCAGGATTAAATAGTTTTCCCATAACGCGCCAATATCGGTTCTTGATTCAACCGGAACGAAGTTACCCAGTATGGCATTGCGAATTCCAAGGTCATAAAAAAATATTTTCCGGCCTTTTCGTATTTCCGCGCGGGCATTCCGGCTGAATGCGGGAAGGGAGAAAACAACATAGGCTTTTTCCAGCAAGTCAATGTACTTGTCAACCGTTTTATTATCAGCGCCGACAAGTTTTGACAGTTCGTTGGTAGAAACTTCTGAACCAATCTGCAGCGCCAATGCCCGGACTAATTTGTCTAACAGCACAGGTTTTTTAACGCTTTCCAAAGTCAATAAGTCCTTGTACAGATAACTGCCGGCAAGCATACTTAATAATGTTTGTTCATCTCCAGGCCTGGTAACGATTTCGGGATATGCCCCGTAAATTAAACGCTGATGCAACATGCGCCGTTCTTCCAGCAGTCCGGCATTTGAACATAATTCTGAAAAAGACAATGGCAGCAGTCTGTATTCAAATTTTCGTCCGGTCAACGGTTCCGCTGTTTTATCCGCCAGCTCAAAAGCAGACGACCCTGTTGCAATCAACTGAATTTCAGGAAGCTCGTCAGTTAACAGTTTCATCGTCAATCCAATATGGGCTATGCGTTGCGCCTCGTCAATCACAACAATTTTTTTCCTGCCGATGCTGGACCTCAATCCTGTCGAAGTAATATTATCCAGAAGTTCCCGCACATCAGGATTGTCGCCATTGAGCCACAACGTATCTTCCGAATACGGCGCGACCAGTTGTTTTATCATTGTCGTTTTTCCACTTTGACGCGGTCCAAAAACAATTATCGCTTTTCCGGAAAACAGGCGCCGCCTGATATCGCCGGTTACTGCCCGTTCAATATAACCCATGATTACACCTATATTTTTGGATTCAAGTCATAAAATACACCTATATTTTTGGATTTCAAGTTAATGCAAGAAGACATAGTTTACTGCGGAGAACACGGAGGGTACAGAGAAATCCTTTTTGTAGGTTAATCCAGCAGCCAATTCAGGTTAACCACAGAGGCACAGAGACACAGAGAAATCCTTTTTACAGGGTTAATGCAACAGCCAATTCCGGGAAGGGTATTATAGTATTAATCTTTTTATGCCATTTTTAATAGCAGATGCATTGAAGTTAATCAGCAGTCCAACCCGGATATTTGTCATTTTTAAATAAGTTAAAATCTGAGCTTCAAACACCGGATTCATATCATCAACCGATTTTATCTCAACAATCACTTTTTCGTCAACAAGCAAATCCAAACGGAATCCGGCATCAAATTTTATATTGTCATATACAACAGGAACATTGACCTGTCGTTTTACTTTTAATCCACTTTTTTGCAGTTCATGACTCAAACATATCTCATAGACTGATTCAAGAAGGCCAGGCCCTAATGCCTTGTGAACCTTAAATGCTCCATCGATAATAGTACCTGAAATTACGTTTAGCCCAACTTCCGCGGACTAAAAAGTGCGAAGATTTTTTTCTGCCTCAAAATCCGATTTTTAAATTTTCTCAAAATCTGTAAGTCTTTTATTATCAATGAGAGAATTTTATTCTGCGTTTTGTAGTGCCACCTATTT
>CAIKZE010000262.1 GCA_903831825.1 uncultured Lentisphaeria bacterium
AAATTTAAAATAGATTGCGAAGATTTTGAGAATTGGTTCGTATTCTGAGAGGCTGCCGATACCGGGGTATCGAAGGCCTCGAAGAGTGCGAATCCAAACTCAAAAGATCGCAATCCCGCAGACGCGGGACGAGTGTCTTGCGGTCGTATTTTTCCGTTCCTCCTTCGGGCGATATGCATATCGCCTCTCAGTCGGATTGAAAAAATCCAATCCACAATTCAGTTCGTCTATTTTTAAATTTTCAGCCGTGCAGAGTATACATCCGGTTACATTACTGTCTTTCAACAGCTTTTCAATCGCGATTCGGAGCAAAAAACATCATGAATTGCCTGCTTGCATAAATCGTCTTTGGGTATAGTTTATACTGAACAACGAGTGAGGGAATCAACATGAAAAAGAGTTTATTTGTAATCACTCTTTCATGGTTTGTCTGCATTGGCGGGCTTGCGGCGGAAAAAATTCCTGCCGAGGTCATGCAGAAAATACAGGCGGTCGCGGCGGAAGCCTTTGAAGACAATCCTGAAATGCAGCGCGGCATGGTTCAGGCGGAAGCCAAAGGATACCTGGATTTAAAGAATCTGAAAGCTGACGACATCCCGGCGGATATTGTAAAGAAGATCAAAGAGGAATTTACGGAAGAGTTCCCCGGACGCTATTCTCTGCAAAAAAATCTTGCGGAACAGAACATCAAAGCCTATCGTGAAATCAGAAACTTTTCCGATAAGAACGTGCCGCCGGAGCTTGTGCAGAAAATTATTGCGGTGCATCCCGAATATACTTATTCGAATTTGAAACTGGTTATTGATTCCAACGTTAAAGCATACAAAAAACTTAAAGCGTATTCCAATCCGGATGTGCCGGATCATATCATGAAAAAGATCGTGAATAATGCGCTGGAAGATTTTCCTGACAGCATCGTGCTGGCCAAATTTGTGGTTGACGATCAAATCAAATCCTATAAGAGGCTGAAACAGTGTTCAATCCCCGGCGCTCCGGCGGAAACGATCAAATCATTGATTGCGGAAGTTGACGCCATATATCCATACGACTACAAAACGCAGGAAATACTGGTAACGGAAGCCGTAAAAAGACTCAGAAAACAGGAGTCCGGCAAGTAATGCCTACCTGACTTCCGTCCCAATTAACCCAAGAGTGCATTTATTTTAATTAATTTTTAACTGAATCAAGCTTTTACACTATTGACAATAATCCGGATTAGGGTTATAATCTACTTTGTTTAAACAAAGTAAACAAAAAGAATATCCGACATGTATAAACTGGATGAAAATGTTCCAATTCATAAGGCGCTGCACAGTGAACTGATCCGGCGGATTGGTCAAATGAAGCCGGGCAGCCGGCTTCCCACAGAAGAGAAACTGGTGGCGGAATTCGGCATCAGCCGCTCTACTGTCAATACTGTGTTAAGCCGTCTGACGGAGCAGGGGATAATTTATCGTATCCGCAGCAAGGGAACGTTTGTCAGTGAACGCAAAATCACGCGGCGTGAGCTAACCATGCTGTTGCCGGGCCCCGGAGTTTTGAGCGGAAACTCGAACAGTTCATTTTTCACACGGGAGTTTTTAAATGGTGTGCTTGATGAAGGTTTGAAACGTGGTTTCGTGGTTAATACCATGATGTGTACAAGCGACCACCGGCGTGAAAGCCTGATCCCGGAGGCGTTCCGTTCGTTTGCCACAGATGCCAACGTGATTATTCCCGCGGATTGGTGGCATGACGTTTTTCCGGACATTGCGGCCTGCGGTTGCCGGGTGGTGTGCTTCAATCGGCAACAGATCAGCACGGAAATGAAACGGCAACTCAGCAACTGGTATCTGCTTACCTATGACATGGAATCCGCCGTCGCCGATGCGGTTGCCCGTTTTGCGGCCGATGGCCGTCGCCGGATCCTGTTCCTGGAAGAGACTTCCTCTTGGAGTACCGGGATGATGATGAATGGTTATAAGAAAGGTCTGGCGCGGGCCGGGTTGCCATTTGAAACGGCGCTGTGTCCTGAAATAGATTATTTAAAGATGCTCAAAGAGTTGAGTAGCGGTAACGACTCCGCTGCTTGTGAATTGTACGGCGAATTATGGCGAAAGCTGCATTTTGATGCGGTAATCATACCGAGTTATTTGTATGCCAGGCCGTTATTGAAAGTATTGAAAACAGAAGGCGTGTCCGTGCCTGATGATGTAGCCGCCATTTGCACGGACGACTGGATTGAACTGGAACAATCTCCATCAATCTCGCATTATGCCAGGCATCCTTACGAATATGGAGTAGAAGCAGTTCAGGGGCTTGATCAGACCGAATTCTTCGGGCGTGAAAAAATAATGCGGCTGGATTTCATTGCCGGCGAATCAACGCATGCTCCCCGGAATAAAAATAATGCCGCAGTCAGCAAGTACCCGGCATTTAGCAAAAACCGGCACGAGTGCGTTTTCGATCTGAGTTTGTGAAAAATAAAAATAGCAATTAACTAACCATTATAAAGGAAGAGCCATGAAAACATTGACAAAAAGTAGTAGCGGTACAAAAAACGTTCTCATCAACCGTAAATCAATCTTCACACTCGTGGAACTCCTCATTGTCATCGCCATCATTGCAATTTTGGCATCCATGTTACTGCCCGCACTGCAAAAGGCCCGTTTGATTGCTCAAAGGATTTCTTGTGCAGGCAACATGAAGCAGATCGGCTTGGCCCACAGCATGTATATTGGAGACTATAATTGTTTTGTCACCTGGTCGGCCCAAGACAGCACTGGTGTCCCAAGACACCGCGGGCTGTGGATGCAAGTTCTGGCGGAATACACTAGCGGTAGCGGGCTTCCCTGGATCTGCCCGGCAATTCCTGTTCTTAGCAGCGGGTCCCTCGGATCATTCAAGAGTAACCACTCTCCATATTCTGCCGCTTGGGTAGGCGCTATGAACATTATCCAAACCATCGGGATCAATGGCACCTTCTTCTACAAGACTGACGTCACTAATTATCCCACAATAAACGGCGGAAGAAACAATCTTACTGAAGTTAAAATTCCGTCCAAACTGATATATGCCGGGGATAATGTGGACTATAGCGGCATCTGCAATCCAGGAAATAGTAACAGCGGAAGATATTGCGCAAAAGGCGGATTATGGCCGGCCAGCGGCGCTTATTTCAATCCATGTCACCTTGGCAGTTGCAACATCACCTATCTGGACGGTCATGTCGACTCGGCCAGCGCGGCTGTTCTGACTCCTCGTCTGACAATATGGGATGCTTCAAACCTCTATTTATATATGCTGCAATAATCATTCGTTGAGAAAGAAAGACAAATGATAATGAAAAATTGGTATCCCGGTTAGCTTCTGTGCTTCTGAGCAAGGTTCCGTTGCTCGGCATGTTGGAGACAGTAAAGCTCCTTATTTAGGATATTTACGACAGATATAAAATAAGCTATAATTTTATGTAACAAGCCCTTTAATTGGGAGATACTGATTACAATAGATTCCGAGTTAATGGATTTTACAAATTTTAGTAATGGTCTTATCATAATATTAACGGATGTATTTAATAACTTATCAAACTTAGAAAACAGGCAATAAGCATGAAGTCAAAAAATATTATCAGGAAAGTTATATTATTTTTAATCGGTATTTCTGCATCTACGATTTTAACGGCTGGTTCAAATTTTGTGAACGTTAAAGAATTTGGAGCCAAAGGAGACGGAAAAACGGATGATTCCAATTCTATTCAAAGCGCAATCGACAGCATACAAACAAGCGGGGGAACTGTTTTTTTCCCAGAAGGACGTTACACAATAAAAAAGACTATCTTGATAAACGGTCAGCCCACAACTAAAAATGAGGATTATGGCTGGATCACGTTAAGAGGCACTGGGGGTGGATCCTTTCTGCTGGGTGACGGCGTGGATTATATAATTGCGGCAAGGAGAAATCCAAATTCGGAAGTTTCGTATATTAACGGATTGCGCGTTAAAGAACTTTCGTTTTCAAGTTTTGATACTAAAATGCGATGTGGAGGCATTAATGTTAGTTATATGTTACGCTGGTATATACAGGATTGTAACTTCCTGATATTGAAAAAGGGTATTTACTCCGATGGGGGGAGAGACGCCAATGGAAAATCCAAATCAATATGGATTTGCAGAATACTGAATAATATTTTTTCAAGGAATGCCGATTGGCCGATTGAAATCGGGCGTTGTTTTGATTTGGTAATTGCCAATAATGTAATAGAACACTCTAATGGCGGAATCTGTGCCGGTAAACCCGGTGATAAATATGATGCGGCGGCCAATACAATCAGAATCGAAAATAATGTCATTGAAGGCGCACAGCAGAATCCAGCGATACTTGGTTCATGCTGGATTGGCGGAAGGATCGTTGGTAATTATTTTGAGGGTAATCATGGCGGCGATATCATGCTGACTCCGGGCGAAAATGACGGATGGACTAGAGGCATGGTTATTGCTTCGAATACTTTTCAACCTACTGAAAAACAGCGCAAGGATGGAATTTACGGACCGCTTTACTTACAGAAAATCAGAGATGCCGTTGTTTACGGCAACGTTACTACCGGAGTAAATCTCTTCCACAAAGAAAGTGCACAGTGGGGTAGTGGTATGAACATCTACTCAAACACTACAAATAATCCAGCTAGCGTAGGAACATTGGAAGGCGCAACTGACAAAGAACGTGTTGAGTACTTGAAAAACTTGCCGGGTTACGGTACTCCTCGTTTTAGCATGTATGACATAGCTGGAGAAGTTGGTTTGGACGCACAACGCGGTTTTACGTACAATGGTAAAAGCATTCGCTTCGGAACATCTGCACCCCAAGCAACTCCTGTGGAAAACAAAAAAGGAGACATAGTATTTAATCAAGCCCCTGAATGCAAAGACGGTAAAATAACACTTGGCTGGATTTGTTTGGAAAACGGCAAGCCGGGAAAATGGACCCCGATTATGATCAGTGCAAATAAAGACAAATGAGTTATTTGTGAGTCGAATTTGCATGAAAATATTTAAAATAAACAAATCAAAGCATTTTTCAGAATGCACACAAACCGTGTGAAGGAGGAAAAAACATTTATGAAAATAAATTTTCAGTCCGCTATGTTCAAAACGCGGACTACCGCTTACAAACAAAAAACAATTCAAAAATGATGGTGATGGAATGAAAACAAATATTTTGAAAATTTTAATTTTAGGCACCTTTTTTACATTGTTTTGCGACACAAACATGGGTTTAGATATTTCGCGCATGCGAATCGCCCATCCTTCTGGCAGCGGTGAAATGTTTCACGGCGGGGTGTATATTTACTCAGATAACACCCCCTCAGATACAATGATGGAAAATCATATCCGCATGATGACTCAACAAGGGCTGACCCACTTGTATTTGATTCCACAAGGCGATATGACTTCAGATAAAATAATTCCGTGGTGTCGTAAATACAGATGTTATGTAAGTTTTCAACATAACTACTTTACTGGAACAGAAACCTCGTCACAACTTGCATCTAAGGCAGTATCGGCAGCAGCATATATAGGAAGTTTATGGAACGAGCCTGAATACCTCACATCATCTGTGAGAGAGGAACCGCCTGATGACCAAACTTTCATAGATGGCTTATTCAGTTATTATGATATGATCAATGGCAATTTGGGCGGAACAGCTCCGCTCTATCTGCTTCATAACTATCCTGGACCAGCAGCAAAAGCTTATCAAGAAAGTTTTAAACCAATCATGACCGGCTATGATCGGACTTATCTTTATGACTGGATTTACAATGTGACAGTCAATGGGAATTTAGGATACTTGATATCCCCAAGAGACGCATTGTCGCTAATAGATACTTATCTTCGCGAATTCGTGCCATATTATGATCCAAGTTGCCAGTGGAGTGTAGCCGTTCTTTCTGGCTGGTCTTGCCAGCGTATTGACACTAAAACCTACCTCGCGGATACCTATGGCTCAACAGCCTTTCAACGCTGGCTATCATTGTCCCAATATAATAACGGTGAAGGCAATCAAGGGTTAAAAGAAAGCGGGGATAACATTTTGTCATGGCGCATGTATATGCCTCCTCAGAATTGTATGAGTTGCCAGACTTGGTTGGCAGTAGCCAGAGGTTATCGGGCAACATTTGTATATTATTGTCGGCCTCAATTTAGCTCTACGATTGGATTGATGGGGGCAGACGGTAAAGGTACGGCGCAGTTAAATGAATATGCAGGCACAGTGCGAGAACTTCAAAAATTCGGATGGGTTATAAACCATATGGAATATCAGCCGTCAGAAGCATATATATCCTATACAGACAGTCCGCAATATACAATATACTCCGGAAGTTTTACAGTTCCGGCATACAGCGGGAAAATCGCTGTTCTGGTAAATGCCGATGTCGCTACTTGGAGCAACACGTCCCCACTGTACTTTAATGATTCTCATGTTTTCCGTTTCGATAACAATGGCTTTGTAAAAACCTCTGACTATACAGCAAAAACCACGTCTCGCTCTATTGCCATCACTAATAATGTCGCAGGAACGAGTATGTACGACCTGGAGTCAGGAACATTTATCGGCGGTACTTCCGGCTCTATCGATATATTGCCCGGCAAAGGGGAATTTATCTTTATCGGCAGTCAAGCAGAATTGGACAGCATTCGCGCCAAATGCGGCATGACAACCATAACCGCACATAGTGGACTGATACCAAATCGGGAAACGATACCTACCAATATTCAGATATTTTATGCTATTGATCCCAAGATATCCAACAGTCTATATCAGCTTTCAACCACAACGATTTCGTGGAACAAAAGATATCGGTTGCACGTTACCGCGAAAAGTTCAGACGGCGCCCAGTTAGGCGCACTGCCGGGCTATTATAATGGCAGTTGGCATACTTATCATATTAATCTGATCGACAATTCAGATTTCTGGAATAAGACTTTAAACTCAACGCCTACAGAATTTGTGTCGAAAGATTTTACAGTGTCGTCAGGAACACAAGCCGCTGTTTTTCTGTGGCGTTCAAATCAGCAGGGTTCCATACAAATTGACGATGCATGGGTCGAGGACTGCGACAGCCATCGGCAAATTGATACCGAATGGATGGACAACTCAATAACATATCCGGTAAATAATGGTGAAACCTATCAGGTTTATGCGCGAGCGCGGAACTATCCATGCTACAACTCAAAGCTAAGCATAAAGATTTATGAATATAACTCCAGCGATACTTTGTTGGGATACTATGACACAGCGTCAGCAGCGATAATTGACCAAACTCTTACTGGACAGCCAACAGTTTTCCAGGGTACATTTCAAAAAAATAATTCTTCGGCACATCATGTAAGGATAAAATTTATCAAGTCGAGCGGTGATGCCGGACCTGTGATACTTGAAAGCGCATGCGTCGGGAAAATAATTCCGTAAAATTACAAGGGGTCAGGCTATTGTCTTTTCGGGGTTAGAAAATAGTAAATTTCCCCGAGTCACGGGTTATGTCGTATGGATGTGTTGTCCAGAAGGTTTTGGCATTAAATTTAAGGTTTTGTTAACTAATCTATTTAGATGAATGAGGTATTTGACAGATTTTTCGGAATTTTATCCAAGATACAATGAAATGGTAGACCATAATAAAACATCAGGCTGCAGTTAGGCAGGCAGATTCAAAAAAGGAGATTTGTAATCAATGATGAGAAAAAAGAACAGATCAGACATTAAACTCGTCCTCATCGGAGGGGGAAGTTACGGCTGGACCTACAAGTTTATCACAGATATTGCTTGTATTGCCGAGCTTCACGGCATGCATATAGTCCTTAATGATATTAACCCGGAAGCTTTGAAGCTGGTAAAAACTTTATGCGACAGAATATCAGATGCCGCGAATGCCGGACTGCGGATTGAAACCAGCACTGATCTTGACTCCTGTCTGCCTGGCGCGGATTTTGTCGGCTTGACCATCAGCACCGGCGGCGACGATGCGAATGCTTTGGATTTTTCAATTCCCGCAAAATACGGAATTATCCAAACGGTAGCTGATACCGCCGGCCCCGGCGGGTGGAGCCGCGGATTGAGAAATATTCCGGTTGTGATCGACATAATCAGAAAAGTAGAGAAGTATGCTCCCAATGCGTGGTTCATGAATTATTCAAACCCGATGACCGTATTGACCCGTACACTGCAGAAAGTAAGTCAGGTTAAATCGGTGGGACTCTGTCATGAACTTCAGGGGCTGATGATGCATATCGCCGCATTCCTTGGTCTGGATGACTGGGAAACGGATATAAAAGTGAAAATGGCAGGAATAAATCATCTTATCTGGATTCTGAGAATGGATATTCGCGGAGAAAATGGTCTTGATCTCTTAAAAGAATATCATCAGAAATATCCCGACTTTGATTATGTCGTAAAAGATAAGATACCGGAAACTTTACTCCTTTCTGGCGGAGTCAATCCTAAGCAAAAAATCAAATTTGACTTTTTGGAGAGAATCGGTTATATGCCGGCTGCCGGAGATGCACATACCGCTGAATTTTTCAGGCACTTTCTGGCGGATCGGGAAACCGCCGAAAAATGGGGTGTCGGCGGACATGTTCACACTTTTGCCCACCAGAACGGAGTCGCAAGCAGGAAGAAAAAAGTGGAGCAAATATTGAACGGCGAAAAACCATTATGGCTTAAGCCGTCCTACGAACATGCAAGCAAAATTATCGCGGCGCTTTCTGGCGGCAAGGGGTTGATAACTCCGGTAAACACCGCTAACATCGGGCAGATCGGCAATCTGCCGCGCGAGGTTGTTGTTGAAACTCAGGCCTACGTTGACAGCCTGGGAATCCAGCCAATCGCCGTAGGCAACCTGCCGGACATTATTGTTCAATACCTGATGAAGCATATTCCGGTTCAGGAAATGATAGTTCAAGCCGGGTTGACGGGCGATAGGGATCTTGCAATCCAGGCTTTAAGCTGCGATCCGCAGGTTCCGGATCCGGATACCGCCGCAAAAATGGCAGATGACTTTTTCCGCGAATTTAAAGACACACTTCCGCAGTTTAACGGGAAATGGAAACTTGATGCATAAACAAAGAAACTTTAAAATTGCCGATAATTTGTAGAGGGAAAGGTGAACGGAAGCAAAGTTTTATTGGTAAGCCACCAAGTCGGTAGTATTTGCAGCCGGGGCCGGGTATATTGTTTCGAGCCTGCTAACGAAACTTGGCGTCATCAATTTTGAATTTTAACAAGGAATCTGTTGATGCCTGCCTTTTCGGCAACAAGCGGGCGATCAATGGAAATGAATAAATTCAGGCTGTACGGTAAGGCTCCGTTTGATGTGGTCGTCGTGCATGGCGGGCCGGGCGCGGGCGGGGAAATGGCCGCGGTCGCGCGGGAACTGGCATTCGGTCATGGCGTGCTTGAACCGTTCCAGACCGCGTTATCACTGGACGGACAGGTTGAAGAATTGAAAAACGTCATTGCCGCCGACGGCAATCCGCCGATCTTGCTGATTGGATTCTCGTGGGGGGCATGGTTAAGCTTTATTTTAGCGGCAAGCTATCCGGCGCTGGTCAAAAAACTGATCCTGGTCAGCAGCGGAGCCTTTGAAGAAAAATATATTCAATCAATGCATCAGACCAGAATGAGCCGCTTTACCGTGCAGGAACGAGAGGAACTCAAGCAACTGTCCCAAATGCTGGTTGATCCCGCCATAGCCGACAAAACACCTTATTTCAAACGCTTCGGCGCGCTGTTTTCCCGGGCCGATGCCTATGATCCGTTACCCGATGATACGGAAATTGATTTCCGTTCTGACATTTATGCCAATGTCTGGCCGGAAGGCGCGGAACTCCGCCGCAGCGGCAAATTGCTGGAGCTCGGCAGGCAGATAGAATGTCCGGTGACGGCGATTCACGGTGATTACGACCCTCATCCCGCCGACGGCGTCCGCCTGCCGCTCTCCTCGGTTCTAAGAAATTTCAACTTCATCGAACTGAAAAAGTGCGGACACAAACCCTGGGTGGAGCGTCACGCCCGCCGCGAATTCTTCCGCATTCTGGAAGAACAATTATTGCCTTCCTGAACAGGCTGCTGTTGGCAGCCTCTTCCAATTCGCGTTGAAAACGTTAAAAATGTAGCGTTTGTGACTTGCGATTTTACAGGTTTTAATGTAAATTACCGGGCTTTAGAAAATACACTATAGATTTATTACAACTTAAATTCTTTAAAATAATGAGGGAACAAAATGGCAGTTGAATTATCTTATGTTTTGATCACACCGTACAGCCTGATGAAATCGAGGACCGGGGGCATCATCGCCCGGCTGCTTTCGCGGACTGACCTGGATCTCATCGGCGCTCAAGTATTGACTTTTACCAAAGAACTGGCCAGCCAGTATGCGGGATCGCTCGAAAGATCCGTAAGCCCGTCAAATCCCAAGACCGCCAAACTGTTGAGCGATTATGTCAAAGAAAACTTCACCGAACGCGAGGACGGCAAGCGCGAAAGAGTTATGATGCTGCTGTTCCGCGGCGAAGACGCCTGCAAAAAACTTTATGAGATCGTCGGCAGCCTGAGCGGCAAACCCCGCAAGGACTCCCCGACCGGGGAAACCATCCGCGACACTTACTCGGATTTAGTGGCCGACAAAGACAATCCGGACAAGGTCCGCTATTTTGAGCCGGCCGTGCTTACTCCGCCGGATTTCGCTTCCGCCGTGGAAAGACTTAAAATGTTTGCCGATTTCACGGGCAAGAGCAAAAATATCGTTGAAAACGTTGTGGGAGTCGAAGAAGGCGACGAACGCACCCTGGTTATCCTGAAACCGGAAAACTGGCGTCATCCCAGCACCAAGCCCGGCAATATCATTGATATGCTGAGCCGCACCGGCCTGCGCCTGGTCGGCTGCAAAATCTATCGCATGTCCGTTGCGGAAGCCCTGGAATTTTACGGCCCGGTCAAAGAAGCGCTGCGCAAAAAGCTCGCTCCGAAAATCGGCGAAAAAGCCAAGGAAATGCTTGAGAAAGAATTTGAAATCAAGATGAATCCGCAGGTTATCGAAAAACTTACTGAAACCGTCGGGTTCACATTCGCCGACGATCAGTTCTCCAAGATTGTCGAGTTCATGTCCGGCAGACGCCCGGATTCCTGTCCGGTCTCCGAAATGAGCGACCCCGGCCTGGCCAAATGCATGATCCTGATCTACGAAGGCAAAGAAGCCATCTCCAAAATCAGAAACGTGCTCGGACCCACCGATCCGACCAAAGCTCCCGGCGGCACCGTCCGGCGCGACTTCGGCCATGACGTCATGGTCAACACCGCCCATGCGTCGGATGCCCCGGAAAGCGTGGTTCGCGAAATGAAGATTGTCAAGATCGACAAGAACGAACTCAGCAGCAAGATTCAGGATTTTATCCAGAAGTATGAATCGGCAAAGCAATAATAATTAACCAGCAAGGACCATGTTCAATGCAAAATATCCAGACCACCAGAGGATTCATGGGAGGGCTCAGCCCTTCAACGACGTTAAAGATGACCCAGAAGGCCAAAGATATGAAAGCCCAGGGCATCGACGTATGCAGCATGTCTGCCGGGGAACCCGACTTTGACACGCCGAAATACATCAAAGACGCCGCGATTGAAGCATTGAACAGCGGCAAAACCGGTTATACCGATTCCAGCGGCCTGCCAGAACTGAGGAAAGCCTGCGCGGAAAAATTCATCAAGGACAATAATATTCAGACGACTCCGGCTCAGGTGATTGTCGGCCCCGGCGCGAAATTTTCCGTATTCAGCGCGATTGCCGCGCTCTGCGGCCCCGGCGATGAAGTAATCATCCCGGCGCCGTTCTGGCTGAGCTATCCGGAAATGGTTACTGCCGCCGGCGCGAAATCGGTCTACGTTGACACCAAAGCGGAAAACAATTACGAACTGCTCCCGGCCGACCTGGAAAAGGCGGTAACCGGCAATACCCGGTTGCTGATCCTGAATACCCCGTCCAATCCGACCGGCGCGATTTACCGGAAAGCCACCCTGGAAGCGATTGCCGCGCTCGCGGTCAAACATAATTTCATGGTGCTGTCCGACGAAATCTACGAAGAACTCGTCTATGAGAAGGATTTTCCGCACATCAGCATCGGCTCGCTGAACAAGGAAATCGCCGAACTGACCATCACCGTCAACGGCTTCAGCAAAGCTTATGCCATGACCGGCTGGAGATTGGGCTACCTGACCGCCCCGCTGTGGCTGTCGAAGAAGATCAACGCCCTCCAGAGCCATCTGACTTCCAACCCCACGACTTTCGCCCAGTACGGCGCGCTGAAAGCTCTGGCCTGCGGCAAGGAAGAAGTGTACAAGATGCGCGACTCCTTCGCAACCCGCCGTGATTTGATTTGCAATCTGATCAGTGAAATACCGAAAGTAAAATCAATCCGTCCGCAGGGCGCGTTTTACCTGTTCTGCGACATTTCCGCATGCGGACTGAAAAGCGGCGAATTCTGCGACAGACTTTTGGCAGAAGAGAAGCTGGTCGCGATTCCCGGTGATGCCTTCGGCGCCGACAATTGCCTCAGGCTGTCCTATGCCTGTTCAGAAGAAAACATCAGGAAAGCAGTTGCCAGACTCAAGAATTTCTGCTCGAAATTCTAAATTACAACAAGCCGCCGAGATGGCGGCTTAATTTTTTACTGGCTTGATACTAACATACTGTTTGGAAATTTTTTGTTTATTCTCCTGAATTTGTGGGTCGTTTTCTGTATAAATAGCCGTATCCGTTTTCAGCGGTCAAATAATTTGAATATCCAATATCCAACACGGAATATCCAACATTCAAGGAAAAAATACCGGTTCGGTTTCCTTAAGCAGGGAAAGCCTGGTTGTCTGGTTGAAGGTTGAATCAATATTTATGAAACGGTCTTGCAGAGCAAAATCTCAATGATTGTCTTTTGTATTCTGCTTTTCCTTCATCAGTTGGATATTTCCCGCTTCGCGGGATCCCGCCTTGCGGGACGGGATATTGGATATTCATTTTTTTGCCCATAAATTCTAGTGAAGACCCAATTTTTATTATTTTTGCGGATCATCGTCGTCCATTACATTCAACTTGAAATAGACGGGTTTATGATCGGAAAAATGCTTCTGAAAAGCATTGTAGTCATACGGTTTCCCCGGATACGTTTCCGGTTTTTCCCAATACACCGAGCATTCTGTAATCAGATCAATTTCGCCAAATGAGCCGGTGTTTATTTCTTTGGAATACCGCGGCCGGTAAAAAACATGGTCAAACGGCTTGGGGCGTTTGAGACTTACATTTGTCGGGATGCAACTGAGGTTTAACGAGATGAATCCGGCAGGCGTTATATACATCAATTCCGCCGTGTTTTGAACATTGCAGTCACCCAGAATGATAAAATCCTTTTCCTGCGCATCATTCGCTTCAATCCACTTGGCGATAGATGCTAATTCATGCTTGCGCCGTTCTCTGCCTTCGCTCCCGGTATTGGGATTCAGATGGACATTGATTAAAACAAAATCGGTTTTTCCTGCTCCGCACCGGAAACTGAAAGCATACGGCACCCGGCTGTAATCCGGGTTGCCCGCCCGGTCTCCGGCAATAAAGCCGTGCGGCAGGTCTTGAGCGGCGGTTACTTTATCCGGCTTATAAAATACCGCCCACCATTCTTTCGCCGGGGTGTTGGCATGGGCTTTTTCACCGGGGCCGGTGTTTTCCTCGGACAGCCAATATTTAAAGCCGCGGCTTTTCATCTCATCAAAAAACGCGGCAGTTTTCTTCTCCGGCTTGCACGGAACGCCGTCCGGGAAGTTCATCGGATATGGCGGGGCGATGATTTCCTGAATGACGACGATGTCGAAATTGCTTATAACTTCAGATAGAATTTTATTTTCTTTCTCGTGATAAAGCCCCAGCCACTTAATATTGAAGCTGCAAATGCTGATAGTCTCTTCCGCGAATGCCGCGCTGACCATCAGCAGAATGGCGACAGTCGCTAAAAATCTTTTGATTGCCGGCATAAACTCTTATCTCCTTAAAAAAAGGTCAAATATTATATCTGGCAGTAAATATAGACAATCAATTTACGAATACAAACTAGTATAAATTAAATTAGTATTAATAATCAAAAATATCTGAACTTTGATAATATAATATTATCGTGCGTCCGCCAGGACTTAGGCATTTTAAAATATTTTTCACAATAATGCTTGCATTTCAATTAAGCGCAATTATTAATAATACTAACGAGAGAGAAATAGGGTCATTAACAAATTTTATAACAAGCCGCTTATGGTAGCTTGATGTTTAATTGTCGTCTTGATACTGTTAAGCGTATTTACACACACAGGAGAAAGTTGCCATGAATGTCTTTGAATATGCGAAGAAAATGGAATTGGACGGGATTCATTTCTATCAGGAAGCCGCATCCGGCACAACTCAACCCGGATTCAAAAAAATTCTGCAATTATTGAGCGATGAAGAACAAAAGCATTATAATTTTTTTGACAGACTTCAGCAAAATATAGACCCTGGAAAATTGCCGACATTTCCCGCGGATGCGGCGGAAAATATTTTCCGTCAACTGTGGCGCAATAAGGAAGGGTTTAATTTTTCCGCCGAACAAGTCGAAGTTTACAAAAAAGCGCTGGAAATAGAAAAGCAGAGTGAGAGATTTTACCGTGTTCAGGCAGAGAAAGCGGGAAATGAAAAATTGAAAGAGCAGCTTTTGCTGGTGGCTGAAGAAGAGAAAAAACATGTTTTGCTGGTGGACGGCCTGGTGGAATATCTCAACCGGCCCAACGAATGGGTTGAACATGCGATGTTTTCACAAATCAAACCGGAATATTGATTGATGTTGAAAGGTTTATCAGATGTCCCTGTAAAGCGTATAAAGTAAAAAGAGGAGGTGCGTATGAGTTGCTTAAGCGGTCTTTATCAACATGCCGACTGGAAAACGGAAAAACACGTGCCGGTCATCGAGGCCCCGGATGAAGTGGCGGCTGGCGAGTCCTGCAAAATAACGGTCAGCGTGGGGAAAGAAATACCCCATCCGAACAAAACGGAGCATCATATCCGGTGGATTGAAGTTTATTTCAAAGCCACTGACGCGAAGTTTCCCGTTCAATTGGGCAGGGTTGAGTTTTGCGCGCACGGCGAGTCTGCCGAAGGTCCGGACAAGAGCGGTATTTATACCAATTCTTGCGCCGCAATATGCTTCAAAACGGAGAAGCCGGGCACGATTTCAGCCACGGCCTATTGCAACATTCACGGATTATGGGAAAGCTCCAAGGAATTGTCCGTAAAATAAACTGATTTCACTTAAACAGGAGAAAATAAAATGAGAGCAATTGTAGACGAAGATATCTGCATCGGTTGTGAATTGTGCGTGGAAACCTGTCCTGAAGTTTTTGAAATGAACAGTGATAAAGCAAAGGTAAAAGTTGACGAAGTCCCGGCGGAATTTGAAGATTCCTGCCGTGATGCAATAAAAGGGTGTCCGGTGGATGCCATTTGCATCGCATAATCCGGAAAATACCACAGGGAGGAGAAAACTATGGCTGAATTTCTAAATCCATTTCAATCAGTGATACCGGATCGCAAATTGAGCAAACGCGAATTGTCCCGGTGTATTCGTCAGGCGCTGGTCGGCGAAGAGGAAGCAATTCATCTGTATGAAGCGTTGGCGGATGCCGCGGATGACCCGGTGGCTAAAGCCGTGCTTCAGGATATAGCCAATGAAGAGCGGGTTCATGCCGGTGAATTTCAGCGTCTCTTGAACCGGATGCTGCCTGACGAGGAAGCTTTTCTGGCTGAAGGCGCCGGAGAGGTCGATGACCTTGCGGCAACGGTATTAAAGGGAAACGAATCCCCTGTGAAACCGGAAGCTAAAACTATTCCGGTACCGGGCAACCTCAACGGCGCTCAGTGAATCGAAAAGTCATAACAGGAAAGGAATGAAATATGTCAGAAATACATCTTCAGCGTGAAGTAGCCCCGTTCACTAGTCAGATATGGGAGCAAATAGACATAACTGTGGTCGAATCGGCCCAAAGTCAGCTCTTCGGGCGAAGACTCATCGCCGTGGAAGGCCCTTTCGGACTTGGACTGAAGTCCGTCAGCAACCGGGATGAACAAATCAAAGCTAAGACCAGCGAAGATGTGAGTGTAATGTTCAGTTCTTCGCTGCCGTTGGCCATGATTCAGAAAAATTTCGTCATCGGCACTAGAGATATCGCCGCTTTCGAGCGGGACAAGGTGACAATCGACCTTGGCGATGCGGCAAATGCGGCGATTGCCTGCGCCAGGCAGGAAAACGAGTTTGTTTTTTCCGGTTTGAGAGGCCAGTTCCCGGGACTGTTCAATGCCGCCGGGGTCCAGAGTCACAAAATCAAAGGATGGAATGAAATCGGCAAGGCGGTGGAAGATGTCATTCACGCCGTGAACATGCTTGACAAATCGGGATTTCACGGGCCGTATACGCTGGGCCTGGCCCCCGAACTGTATAACAGCCTGTTTCACCGCTATCCGCAGGGCAATACAACCGAGATCGAGCACTTGAAGGAATTGATCAGCGCGGGTATTTTCAAAGCGGCAGGACTGCCGGCCGGCGGAATCCTGGCTGCCAGCGGCAAACAATTTGCCTCTATCTTGCTGGGACAGGATCTGATGACCGGATTTGTCGGCCCTGTTACCGGCGGTTATGAATTCAGCGTGACGGAAAGTTTCACCTTGCGGCTGCTGGTTCCAGAAGCATTCTGTGTATTGAAACTCGGATAAGCTGTTTTATTGCGCCCGGAGGTTGTTGCGGATTTCGGAGTAGCTGTATTCTTTAATGATTTCGCCGTCTCTGAAAACTTCGACAAGCTCATCGGGCGGGTTTTCGCCGTGTTCCTGATAACGCCTGGTCTGGTATTCGCCTTTGGCGTCTCCAGTCAGGATCAGTCTGCCTTCTTTGGACGTTTTGCTGGAATCGAGCGGCACCTTGAAAACATCATTCCACTGACCGTTTCTGAGTTGCGCGGAACATTTAAAGGCGCATCTCATGGTGTGTAATACTCCCATTTTCAAACCGCGACATTACAGATGCCTGCCTGTTTTCACCTTGCGTTGAAACTCGGAATTTCGGCATGATAATTCAAAAAAATATTGACTTGACTTTAAAGTGGATTATAATATTTTCTGATACCGATTCTTGGTTGTAAAGAAGTCGGTTATGAGCTAGGTATTTAGAGATAAAAAGGCATAAGTAAAAATGAGTTTTAAAGATTATATTTTCAAAAAACCGGTAGAGTTCACGATAAACTGCGTCGAAGTGGAAGACATGTGTCATATTGTTTATCCCAAGGGGCATTTTGATGCGGCGGCATCCGCAAATGCCGAAAAAACGATAATAGAAATAGTCGAAAAAGCTAATAGCCTTATTTTTAACCTGAACGAACTGCAATACGTCAGCAGCGCCGGGTTACGCGTATTTCTTGTGGTCGCCAAAAAGATGAAAGTAAAGAATGGTTCGCTGCATTTCTGCTGTCTGAATCAAAATGTCAGGCAAGTCTTCGAGATCAGCAATTTTCATAAGATTCTCGAAATACATGATTCTGAAAATGAAGCGCTGGATAAAATAAGGCTTAAAACGCAAAGATACAGCCAGGATGGCGATATTTTAAAATGAACAATATCGAGAGTTTTAACGATGCGGAGAGATCAAAGGCGCTCCGTCTGTCTTTTATCGCCGGTCTGTTCGACGTGATTATCACTGTCGCCGCGTTCGCGCTTTCAAATTCAAGCGTGCTGCTGGCTGACTTTTTAAAAACCACCATTGAGTTCATCGCCGTTTTTCTTTCGCTTATGGCAATGCGCAGAGTATGCAAAGGCGCCGACTCCAACTTCGAATACGGGCTCGGCAAGCTGGAAAATCTTTCAAGCATGTTTGTCGCGATAACCATGGCGCTTTCATTCCTGATAATAACCGGCATGGCTTTTAAAAACATCCTTCATCCGGAACATATTGCCGGTTACGGTTTATGGATAAGCATATTTTCCCAGACGCTGTATTTTTTTGTAAACGGTCTATTGAGCTTAAAAAATTATCGCGCGGCCAAATTGGGCGCTTCGCCGATCATGGCGTCGCAGGCGCGGCTTTTCCTGACAAGATTCATCGGCAATCTTTTTATTCTGCTTTCCCTGGTGCTGAGTATGACGCTCAAAGATTTCGCCTGGAGCGTGTATATCGACCCGACCGCCTCCCTTATGATCGCATTGTCGATATTCCTGTCAACCATCGGCATCTTCAAAAACTCATTTATGGATCTGTTGGATAAAACGCTTGAAGAAAATAATCAGATAATCATCCTCGGTGAACTCGCGCTCTGTTTTGACGAGTATGAGCAGATCCACGGTATTCGTTCAAGACGTTCCGGCAACAAAGTCTATATCGAGATTTTCATTGAATTCGACCCGGAAAAGAAGGTGAAGGAAGTTACTCAGACGATTTCCAAACTTTGTGCGAACATATCTAAGAAAATAAGCGGCAGCAGCGTGACAATAGGAATAGCTCCGATGACTGTGAGTGAATAAACCTGCCTGAAAAGGAGAAACTTTCGAACATGGATGATATAACATTCTATGCAAAAGCATTTATTACGCTGTTGCTGCTGGTTAATCCGCTGGAAGGGATTCCTGTGTTTCTGGCCGGAACGCAACAAGCGAACCCCCTGCTGCGGTCGGCAATAGCCCGACGGGCGTCGATTGGCGTCACCATCATTTTGCTGATCGCGCTTTTCCTCGGCAATGCGCTGCTGACAATCTTCAGCATCAGTCCTGGAGCTTTTCAGATTGGCGGCGGCATCATCCTCTTCTTGATTGCCGTTCAAATGGTGCTCGGTTCCGGCGGGGCGTCGTTCGGTAAAATGAGTGATGGCGAAGTAAACTTACAATTTGCCATTGTTCCACTGGCGATTCCGATAATGGCCGGGCCGGGAGCGATCAATGGCGCCGTCCTCTACGGCACCCGGACACATTCCTGGGAGGGAATGGGCATTCTTGCCGGAGTCACCCTGCTTGTCGGACTTGCCTCCTATATTTCATTATGTGCGGCGCTGCCGCTGGTTAAATATATGAAAGAAACCGGGATCAGCATTGCGACTCGCGTCACGGGCCTGATTATTGCCGCCATTGCTGTAGAAATGATCGCGCACGGCATATCCGCAGTTTTTGGAATAAAAGCAATTTAACCTGATTTATCACGCCGGGTTGTGATATGGCCAAATTTGGCATTTAGAGATGACGGCGACAGCGCTGAAAGGACTTTCCTGCTGTATTCGCGGGGAGTGGTTCCGGTATATTTCTTGAAGACCGAGGCGAAATATTGGCTGGATGAAAAACCCAGATCAAATGCGATGGCGGTGATTGCCGCTTTGGGTACTGCCAGCCGCCTTCTGGCTTCCTCAACTTTTATGCGCTGGAAGAAATCCGCCGGGGTCAGGCCGGTCTCGTATTTAAACCGTTTGATAAAGCCGGTGGCGCTGCAGGGCTGTTCAATTCTAGCATTTTTACAGCCCTCCATATTTAAGCAGATTTCCAAAATCTAAAGCGTTTGAGTATAATTCTGCTTTTATATTGCCAACCTTATTGTGTCTCATAATGTTTAACGCAAAACTTCTCAATC
>CAIKZE010000263.1 GCA_903831825.1 uncultured Lentisphaeria bacterium
CCATTCCGTTTTTAACATCTGCGTTCATCTGCACTCCGACACTTTGGATAGTCATTGAACATAACCATTCCGTTTTTAACATCTGCGTTCATCTGTGTCATCTGTGGACCACTCCGACACTTTGGATAGTCATTGAGCACAACCGTTTTTAACCACGGAGTCACAGAGAAGTAACCAAAACTTTTTTCCCTTGCTTTTACTATTCACCAATTACCATTCACCATTCACGTTCTTTACATTTTGGACACTATTGCTCCGAGTCGTTGGAGTGTCGTTGAACAGAATATTTTTTCAGTTTTTTTTAACAGCTCCGACACTTTGGAGTGTTGTTGAACTCAACTTCTATCAGTTTTTCAAACAACCCCGAGACTTTAGAGTCCTGTTGAGCATAACGAATTCCATTTTTAACATCTGCGTTCATCTGTGGATCTATAATCCTTTCACCCGTTCCGGGTTTTTATCCCGCAGGCGCGGGACCCGCCAAGCGGGACATACTTTTCTCGCTTTTCTAGTTTTATTGCTTTCAACCATTCACCATTCACCATTCACCATTCACCAATTGTCTCTACATATATAGTAATTTTGTCAACTGTGCCGACCAACCGGCAAGCCAAAAGCATAAAATCAGGCTCAAGAAATGAGAAAAGTTAAGATATTCATTTACCACGGAATATATTGAAAAAACACGGAAGATGGGAACATTTTTTCACCATGAAAGGCTTGAAGGAAGTGAAGTTAAACCAATAGAAACGCCTTAAAAATTGTCACGGGGCGGGCGAAATATGTCACTCGTGGGCGGGTTAAAACGGGCCAAGAAAAATCACTATTGTTTTTCAAAACAGCCTACATAAATGTTTGGGTGATAGGTTGTTTTGAAAAGTAATAGTATAACATTTCAACTGATAAAATAGCCCAGTAGAACCCGCCCCGATGTGGCCCGTTTTAACCTGCCCCATGACACATTTTTGCATCATTACGCGGTTATAACAACGTAATCCTGTTTGAGCATTTTTAAGTCTGATTCCGGAGAGTACGGCAAAAGGATTTTAAGGCAAGCGCAGAAAACATCTTCTTCTGGAATTGATTTGATATCATTATTTTCTGCAATTATAACCACGTTCTTTTCATTATTGCGCGGAGTAAGCCACCTTGCAACATTTTCTTTTTTGAAAAAGACAACCGAAGGGGTACCGACTGCATTGGCAATATGTGCCGGACCAGAATCTGTGCCGATATATAAATCGGCTTTCTTTATCAGATAAGCAGACTCGTCAATTGAAAATTTGCCGGCAAAAGTTATCATCTCTGTCGGGTTGAAATATTTAATGATTTCATCGTTTTTGTCTTTGTCGGATTCAACACCAATGAGAATAATCTGTGCATTATTGTTGCTGATAAGCCTTTTGAATAAAGAAATATAATTTTCAACGTGCCAGTTTTTTGACGTGCCCTTTGATATTACCGAAGAAACGATTATCGAGGTTTCAGAATTCTTTTTGAATTTACCGAGCAATTCGTTGATTTTTGCAGGGGTACCTAATTTGAAATTATCGTAAACCGGGCGCATGTCTGGCTGACTTTCAACTTTTATGCCTGATGTTTCAAGTACGGTATCAATCAATCTGAGGCTGTTCTCTGTCTCAGTTTTTTTTCTGTCAAACACGGGTGAAATATTAATACACCATCTCCATTTTTCGCGCTTGACAACACCTTTATCCCAAATATCAGGGAATGCTGCAATTTTTTTAGCTCCGCCCATAACTGCCCATGGCACTTTACCTTGATCCTGTGGAGAAACAATAAAAAGGTCGATATGCATTTTTCTGAATTTATAAATGATGCGCAATTTTTCTCTCAAGGAACGGTTGCGGATTATTATTATATCGTCAATCCACGGACATTGTCCGGCTATTTCAACGCCTCCGGCATGTTTGCATAATAAAGTAATTCTGGCATCAGGAAGGTTTTCTCTCAAGCGTTTGAGCGCAGGAAGAAATACAATCATGTCGCCTATGTTTTGAAGCCGTGAAACAACAACTTGTTTAAAGTTCATAAATTAGAGCCTGCTGAATATTTGATTTTATTAGATTTTGGAAAAATAAACATGCGTTGAACTAAAAAACTGCATAGAAATAATGCGGTTTCGACAATAAACTTAGAAAAAAATGGTGACCATGAAAGCTTTGTTTTGAGAACTGTAATCGCAAAATATGATGTTGTTACCAAGAACAAGGCCAGTAACATGTATTTTACGATTTGTTTAAAAATATTCCCGTTAGATTTAAACACCTTATTACGGGCTAAGACGAAATTTAATGACACACTTGTAATACGAGCTATTCCTAAACTCCACAAAATACTACATCCACACAAGAGCATAATAGAAAATATTATGTAGTCTGTCAAGCTACTTATGAGTGAAGCAGCAGTAAATCTAAAAAAGACAAAATAAATTTTAATAGAATCCAATAGTGGATTGAAGTGAGAACGTCTGTTATTATCTTCATATATCGTCTCAATTGATACTTGAACTATATCGCTTTCAGCGGCGCAACACAGCAAAGCCTCAAGTTGAAATTCATAACGATTACGAATTATAGTTAGACATTTTTGCATCATTGCGCGGTTATAACAACGTAATCCTGTTTGAGTATCTTTAAGTCTGATTCCGGTGAGTACGGCAAAAAGCATTTCAGTTATCCTGTTCCCTAATTTGCTTCTCAGCGGAATTTTAATCTTTCCATCATGGAAGTTTCGCACTCCAAGAACTAGGTTCTCCTGATTAAAATTAAAGGCTTCAACTACATTTTTCACATCTTTTGACAAATGCTGTCCGTCTGCATCAAATGTTACAGCGCCAACGACATTAGGATATTCATAAAGGATATGATTCAGGGCCGTTTTTGTGGCTCCGCCAGTACCTTGATTAACTGCATGATGTAATACTGTTACTCCAGGTAATTGTGCTAATTCTAGGAATATATTTTTAAACTCCTTTCCGCTTGCATCATCGACGATTACTATCTGCTCCAAAAAATCAAGTTGTAAAACTTCCTGGACTAATTCAGTTAACTTTTTATCCGGCATATATGCTGGAATTATGCCACAAATAGGTATAATTTGACTATTCGATTCCATGATTTTTATTTCTTTCGATAAATTGTTATATACTCATCATATTTTGTGCTAAAACTCTCAAAATCAGAACGATTTCTGATAGCAATCTCCTCTTGTGAAGTCGTTGTTCCTTTCTTGAAGACAGCGCCGTCAAATTCATCTGATGTGCTTACGTCTTTAATTTTTACTAAATAACGATTTACCAATTTTAAATCAGAATAAACTGTTATATCAAAAGCTTTGGAGTATATAATTGGTCGGCAGGCTGTTTTAAATATCTCGTGTTGATTGACGGCAATATAGCTTCCTATATTATAAGATGCTTTAAGCCCTCTGGGAATATAACTGAGCCCCTTGGCTAGCTCGACCCTGTCCGAAAAGGTCCTAAAAGAAAATCCTGCCGGGTTTGACGGCGGCAATTTAACTGCCATTTCCGGCGTTTACAA
>CAIKZE010000264.1 GCA_903831825.1 uncultured Lentisphaeria bacterium
AGCGTACGGCAGGCATTGCAAAACTATCGGGAATTTCAGGAACTGTGCAAAACCTTGATTGATTATTCGCTGGAGCTGGCTAATTTAACTGACAAAGAGAATGGTTCTTGACTGTTGAGAACTCGGTACTCTCAAGATATTTGCTTAATTACTTATATTCTACCAGTATATCGAGCTTAAAACAAGTCGTAAAACACAATCTCCAACAATTTTTAGACTTTTTTCGCTAATTTTATCAATTTTATCCGCGCCGGTATGCCAATATGCATTGCCTGGACCATATTCGAAATCAATTATGTCAACGGCGGGAATCCCCTGCTGCAGAAATGGCTGATGATCATCCAATATTTCAAAATTTTTCATGCTGAAATATTGTCCATATCCCAGTTTGCCTGCAGAGTTCAGCACGTTTGCAACAAGTTTACTGTCTGAATTAACCGGCAGAGTAACACCTAAGTCAGCATCCCCGATCATATCCAGCACAATCACCGCTTTGCATTTCTCAATCAGCCCGGTCTTTTTTAATTTTTCCGCGTAATGCCTGCTGCCCCAGAGTCCGTCGTTTTCTGAATATGCCATCTGGCATTCTTCTCCATCAAAAAATACAAATCTTAATGTCACTGGCGGAACATAGCCGGAAGCGTTGATGGCACGAATCATTTCAAGAAGAAGCGCGGAACTTGACGCGCTGTCGTTCGCACCCTCGAAGTCAGGGACAGATGCTATTTTCTTTATATCATAGTGACTGCCGATAATGATAAAGTCACTGCTTTTACCCTTTATCTCCGCTGTGATATTAGCAAATTCAATCAAGCCGCCGGCTGTACTGCGGGGAAAGCGGTCAACGCTTACCGAAGCGCCGTATTCTGACGCTTTAGCGACGATGAAATCTGCCTGCTTCCGGTTTTCTTCCGTGCCGGAATAACGTTTTCCAAAAGCAACCAGCTTGACTGCAAGCAGGTAGGCGTTATTGGAATCAGTCTCGGGAATGGGAATATCAGAACAACCGGAAAGCGCCAGCAGCACCCACGGGAACAGGCGGATTAACCAATTCAACGGCATTTCAAAAGCTCCGGCTGTGCAATCAGTATTTTACCGCAACTTCCTGAAATCCGGCAAGCCGCGAATCATGGTATCCGGGAAGAACGGCGCACCGTCAGGCTTGACCAGGCGGCAGGTCAGGAATATCAGCAAATTAGTCTTAACGCTCTGTGTTCCCTGGCTCATGAAAAATCGTCCAATCAGAGGGATATCCCCAAGCACCGGAATTTTATCACTGACCGTGGCAATATTGTCTGCAATAACCCCCCCAAGCACGATTGTTTCGCCATCGTAGATAGTTACTTTGGTATTGATTGTCCTTTGAGCTATCTGAGGTTTCTTAATGACCTGCACCGGCAATAACTTGCCGACCGCGCCGCTCAGGGTGTACTCATAAGTTGTCCAACCGGCCAACGCTTGTACAATAGGCTGCATGTCCATGGTAATAGTGCGGCGCGTCACGTCAACTTCAGGCGTCACCGTCAGCGAAATGCCTAATTCCGTTGCCGAGCCGAATGTCGGGAACGGACTTACATAAGTATATCCCGTTCCGGTAGAGTTGCCATTGGTCGTCGTACTGGTGGTTGACGTCAACTGGGACTGAGTATAGGTATCCACAAAATACACTTCCCGGACCATCTTGACCATCGCCTGCTGTCCATTCAAAGTCGTTATGCGCGGCGATGAAAGAATATCCTGAGTATTCATTTGATTCAATGCGTGGATTGCGCCGTCAAATGTAAAGTTATCCGTTTGACGATGATAAATCAGTAAATCGGAGTTTACGCTTGGAGCCACAGAGCGCAAAGTGTCATCATTCTTGCTCATTTGCAGTTTACCGTTGGCCGTCGGAGGATTTGTTGCCCCGTTGTTGCTGACAATATAGTCAAAACCCAACTCTTTAAGTTCGTCCTGCTGAATTTCAACGAATTTGGCTTGAATCTGAACCATCGGGTCACGGGAACTCAGTTCATTGGAAATTACCTGTTCGATTTTTCGCAGATTTTCCGGGGTGTTTGTCGCAATCAAACGGCTGATGCGGGTGTCATAGACTACTTTTGCGCCTTCCGGAAAATTGATCGAACGGTCCACAAAATAGCGTTTCAGCAATTCCGGGTCTTCTCCATTGCCGATAGTGGACAGGGATGCCTGTTCAAGCGGATAAATCTTCGTTTCAAGATCGTCCAGCGGAACACTCTGCGAAGCGATGACAACCGCGTACTTTTCCACGCGAAATTTAAGTTTAGCAGCCTGGCAAAGAAAATGAATCGCTTCGCCTAGAGTTTTATTTGTGAGAATCAAATTTACAACCGCGCTATTAGCCTCGGGAGCGGCGGCGGCAGCGCCGTCGGCGGGAGCAGCGCCGTCGGCGGGAGCGGCGGCGCCATCGGCGGCAGCAGCGGCGGCAGGAGCAGGAGCGGCACCGTCGGCAGGAGCGGCGGCAGCGGGAGCGGGAGCGGGGCGGGGGGCAGCGGCGGCGGCGCCTTTCTTGTCATCCCCTTCCGGAGCAAGCCGCAAAAATATATTTATGCCGACACCTTCAGGATCGAGTTGCTTACTTTGTTCACGCAGATATTTTACGGCGGTAGGAATCGTAACGTCTTCAAAGTCAATTCGCGGGATTTTAATGCTTTTCAACTTCTGTTGAATTTTATTTTCCGGCAAATCCTTGGACACCGGCTTGTCCAGCATATCTTTGTTCTCCATGATATTTTCGGCGGATATGGGAGTCGCCCATTTCCATTCAATTTCAGCAGTTGTTTCGTGAAACATATTAAAGTTTCTCGCAGCGCCGATTTTTTCAATTTTGATGTTGGTCGCGCGCAACCCCTGGATTGCCTCATTCTGGTAAGGGTCTGTCAACAAAATCTGTTCATATTTATTTTTTGCGCTGGAGTAATCTTTCGCATCATAAAGCACCTTGGCCTGCTTCAACAGCACTTGAATACTGTATTCCTGTTCGTCTTTTCCTGGAACAACATTATTTTCACTGCTTTGATTTCTGCGTTCAGTGGTTTTCTGCATGCGCTCGAAACTGGCAATCCTTTCTTCCATTTTATTTTTGCAGGGGGGATAAATCTCAATGGCTTTTTTACACAGTTCTATTGCCTCTTTGAACTCTTTTGCGTGTCCGAGTTTATCCGCTTCCAGCGAAATATCCATTGACCAATAGAAATAAGCTTTGGAAATCTGCTCTTTGCATTGGTCTATGCGCTTTTTAAAAAAATTATTATCATCGCCGCCGATTTGTTTCATCAATTTAATCGCTTCGAGATATTTGTCTACGGCATCCTTGTACTTGCTTTTAACAAAAGCATCATTAGCCTCCACCATGGCCTTATCCGCCTTGGCTTCAATCTCCTGTTCAGAGATTACATTCTTGCCGATAGCGTCCTTGATGCTGCTGGTTACTTTTTCAGGATCAGCCGCCGAGGCCTGAAATAATACCAAAAACGATGCCGCCGGCACGGCAACACTCATAATTTTTCTTAGAAATAAAGTCATTACATTCTCCAGACGATTATAAAATTAATTTATCTATAAAATTCAGGAATTGACCGTTGTTTGTTTCTTCTCACCGGAATACCATCATTATTGATCAGCCGGGTAGTAACAAAGATTATCAAATTGTCCTTTTGCGTAGAAGCCAACTGGCTGGAAAACAGCCGTCCGACAAGCGGGATATCGCCAAGCACCGGCCATTTGTCATCCCGGTACACGCTCGTGTTGTCAACCATTCCCCCTAACACAATAGTTTCGCCGTCATAAACTTTAATATTTGTGGACAAATCGCGCTTGCCGATTTCCGGCATCCAAACCTGGTAAGAGTTAGTGAATACAGGAATGGCGTTGCCGTTGGCATCAAGCGATCCGCTGGTAACCGTGACTGTCTCAGAAGGAAACTCGGCGATAAACGTCAGCACCTGAGGTTGCAGAGAAAGGGTGATTGTATAATTATCCGGATTGACAACCGGCTTGATCGTAAGCAAAATACCAATATCAGTGGCGTCACTGAAAGTCGGGATGGGAGCCGTAATACTGACAGTCGCACCGGAAGTTGTTACCGTCGGCGCGGTCCAGGATTTAGGATAATAATACTGTGTCACCATCTTGATTGAAGCTTCGCTGCCGCTGGTGGTCAGCAGCCGTGGAGTAGAGAGTGTTTCCGTTCTGTCGTTCTGACTGATGGCATTGATCGTCACAGACAGGTCCCATTGGTTTTGCTGGCCGAATATGGATTTGCCGAATTCAGGTAGAAGTTTCAAGTCGTTGACAACTTTATATTGTTTGCTTGAAGGATCACTGGAATTGGGATCAGATGGAGAATAATGTCTGACCGGCTGCGCCTGACCGTTTACTCCGCCTACTTCATTGACCCACCATGTCGGGTGATTCTGATAAGGATTGGAGGCGGCGTATGGAGCGGCATAAACCCAGTCAAACCCTAATTCCTCCACATCATTCTGCTCGATTTCAACTATTTTGGTTTCCACCATTACCAGCGGCGTTTTGATCAGGTCCAATTGACGGATGAGATTGTCCATATTCCGCAAATTTTCAAGCGTATTTTTGACAATCAGCCTTCCTGAACGGCGGTCATAGGCGATGGAAGAGCCTTCCCCAAATTTTATGCCGCGGTCACCGAAATATTTTATCAGGGCATCTGAAGTAATGGACGGTGCCGCTTTGGTATCCTTACTGGCATCTGTGCCGGCTTCAAATTTTGTCATATCTGTTTTTTCGCCCAAATTTGCAAGGCCTTTTTTAGTAGTGTCTTTGGCGGCGGCCGTATCATCCTTGATCCCGGTGATGTCTGAAATCAAATCGCCGCGAATCGGGAAATATTCTGTCTGCATTTCATCAACGTTTGCCCCGATTACGATTGCGCCTTCGTCAATTTTGTATTTCAGCCCGACCCCCTGAGTGAGATAACGCAATACTTCGCTCATGGGGATCTTGGCAAAACTCATCGTAATTTTCGGCAATGCCGCCGCAGTATCTTTAGTAAATCCGGATACAATACTAATGCCTTCTTTGTCAGGGTCATAACGTTTGCTGCTTCGGTTAAGATACCTGATTACCGAAAAGATGTCAGCATCATCAAATTCAACACTGGGGAATATGATATTCTCCATCTTTTCATAAATGCCGGTGCTGGAATTGCTCTTGACATTGGCGCTTTTCTTGACTTCGCGTTCAAATTGTGTCGGCAATACCGCTTCATTCCACTCCCAGGTATTGTACGCAATCATTTCTTCAACATCAGCCTGACGGCGCTTTTCAGCATATTCGTAAAGCTGATTATACGTTTTATTAAGTAAGTCAACGGCCTTCAAATTATACGGATCCAGCAGAAAGATTTTCTCCAGTTTGGTCCGGACTTCGACATAACGCTTATTCTTGTACAAAACCTGAGCTTCACGGTAGAGCAAATCAATATCCTCTGTGGTTTTAGCGTAGTCAGGACTGGTCTTATCAAGAGAAGTCTGACTGCGGAAATTGGCGGATTTCTGAAGATCTTTACATTGTTCAATAAATTTTGTGACGGAAGCATTCCTGTCAGGATCCACCAAAGACGCCTCAGAAGACAGGTTAATGGCATCTTCATAACGCTTCTCAACAGCCGCCTTGTGGGCTTTGTCCATTATATTGTCGGCCCATTTGTTTTTAAAAGTCTTCAAGTAACTGTTTAAACTGATTACTTTCTTTTTGGCCAGATCGCCATTCATCGCCTCAAGTTGGGTCAAGGCTTTCTGGAAATTGCCCATTGCATCGGCAAATTTACCTTCGGCAGCCAATGCTTTCCCCTGGGAAATAAGCTTTTCCGCCTGCTCGAAATCGTTCTGCCGCTGCTTTCTGGTTTCAGACAATGCGCTTTCAAACTTCTTAGCATCATCGACTTTGCTGTCATCGTCATCGGCATAGACGCCATAGGCTATAAATATAACACAACAGCATGCGAGATATTTAATCCCGCCTGCAACCGCCAGCACATGTTTGTTCAATTGTTTCATCCTTATCCACCCCAATTATGAAGATATTATTATTTCGGTAACGGAATGTCGCCTATATTGCGTCCCGGCGCAGCCGGAGGCGCTCCACTCGGTGCGGGCTCAAACCCGCCGCCTTTCCTGTGAGGCTTCGGCATTAACATTGTTTTGCTTATTATATATACTTTGTTGGTTTTCATGTCTTTCAGCTCTACTTTTTCGTTCTCGATATCTATCTTTGTCACCTTATATCTGGTAATCCCGGTTTTTTCCGTACCCATTACAAAAACATCGTTCTCGTCAAGGGTAAGCTCTTCATCAATGCCTTCATCCCTGACGATCGCCTTGGGATTCGGGGAATAAACCGGATCGCCAACTTTCATCTCCAAGGTATATTTGCCGTCAACGGAATTCAGGACTATCCTGGACTCATCTTTTTCAATAATTACGCTGCCCTGCTGCAGTTTGGTGAATTTAGGCATAACTTTAACGATTTCATAAGGCTTCTTGTCAAGCGTGACTTTATCATTCAATACTTTAAAAAGAGTCTTTGCTCCGTTTTCAATCGCCAGTTGAATGTCAAATTCATCGCCTTTGGCTCCGGCGGGAACCACCTTTTTCAACACCACATCGAGCAATGTTTTTCTCAACGCCAGCACATGAAGCCGCATATACATCGGAGGATGCATCTTCGGATTGATAATCGCGGCAGCTCCCGTGGCCGATCCAAAAAACTTATATTTAAATGCGCTGCTGAAACCGTCGCCGGCAAAGTCCGACAATCCGGATTCTGGATCTTTCGGATCCCAGCCCAACTTTTCTTCGATTATATCCGGAATACCATTGCCGTTGGAGTCTTCCGCCGTTACAGGTCCTCCCAGCGGCGCTGCTTTTCGCTCAGCCGGAGTTCTCAACTCGCCGCTACAGACGGGGCATTTATGAGGCTCATTTTTAAAATCAAACAGCGGCACAATTCTTCCGCAGTGCGGACATCTGGCGCATTCAAACGGGTTCATCAAATCGGTAAAAGTTTTATCCGCGGGGTCTCTAGCCTCGGAAACTTTCCATTTCGTGTCATCCATGAAAATACTTTCGGTAGCAAACGCTTTTTTGCTGAAATCAAGCTCTTCATAGTCCGGCGCGCGGGTGGGGATATTCAAGTCTGCCTTAGTCACATCATTGGTCGAATCAATGATTTGAATAAGATAAATTAAAGAAGCAATAAACATCAGCAGCAATGCTGCCAGTATTATTTTTTCGTAATGTCGTTTTAAAAATTGCAAAGTCTGTTTCCTCCCAAAATTATCCCTTCAAATCCAAGGCCGTGTAAGCTACATAGTCCAGATCGATTACGGCCCGGCATTGCTTGTCAGCCCCAATAATAACTTTCCCGTAGGAACTGCGCTGGTAGTACGGGATGTTTTTTTCCGGATCGTCAATTTCTTTTTTCTTCTGTTCCTGCTGTAACCGCTCTTTTTCTTTGAGCTTCTGGGCATCCTGCGGCTGCGGCGGCGGCTGATCGGGAGCCGGCTGGGCGGGCTTCAATTCCGGATTTTCATCTAAGATATTCTTGCCCCCGTACAATGTCCTTTCCGCCTCCAAAATCAGCCGTTCAGCCTCATCATTAACTTTCGCCAGCGAAATTCCCCTGACAATATAAACTCGCCGTTCAGCATATGCCTTGTGCAAAACATCCAACAAATTCCGGATGTTGTTTAAATCTCCCTGCACAATAATCGTAAAACGGTAAAATGTATAATTGCCGACAACTCTGCCGGCCAGACTTTCTTTTTCAAAGGATTCAAGATAAGTAATTCCGGAACCGGCGATCCGCTTCGCCAGATCGTCAACAATCGTCCAGCATTTAACAATAAACGGAATGGCGTCTTTATCGGGAAGACTTTTTGAGTCGAAAGAAAACGCAGAGGCATTGGGGCCAAATTCTATTTTCTTATCTTTATCAGCACTGTACAAGTCAAGCAATTTCCATCGGACACCCCTCATAAAAGCATCACATTTGACTTTTGAACCGCTCAGATTACGATCCAGCCCCAACCCGGACAGCAATATCTCATCAACGTTGTTTTCATCTATCTGTTCCGAGGTGTATTTCTGGGCTTCCACCGTAAAGTCCTGGATCGCTTTATCCCACTTTTCCGGGTTGTTAAAACTGTTTTTAAACATCCGGTAAACCTGATCCCGAGTTACCCCGGACGCTTTGTTGCTCTCCCAGAACGTGGCAAACTTGGCTTGAAACTCTTCCGCATTCGACCCCATATCTTCAGCAAATTTTTTCACCGCGGGATAGAAAGGCATTCCGAAAAGAATGCGGACTTCTTTAAATTTGTCTTTATACTTCTGAGTATCTCTTTTTATCCGGTCAAGATTGCCTTCCACCGGGGCCGGCTTCTGCTTGATCAAATCTTTTATCTGGTTCTTCAGCGTATCGGTTTCATGTATATAATCCTGCATTGCGGAATGCTCTCTTACCACCATATACGCCAGAATCCCCACCGCAACCAGCGTGACTGCGGAGACAATTACCAGCACCATATTTTTTTTGATAAAACTATTCATAAAAAATACCTACTTCTTGATGGAATCCTTGAGTTTCGCCCGCAATTTGAAAGATGTAATATTATTTTTACCCTTTTCCGGAGTATAACCTTCATTTTCAAAGACTATCGCATCATCGCCTTCGGCAAAAATACCGGACTTTTTCAAATTTATCCTGAACGCCTCATCCCACAAACTGTTCGGTTTAAAACTGATGGAATGGCCGTAGAATTTAATCCAGTTGATTTCAGTAACGCCCGCGGAAGACGTGAATTGCTGAGCAATCGGAGCCGGGGCCGGAGCCGCGCCGCCCCTGCCGCGCCGTCCTCCCGGCGGTGCGCCGGCGGCGGAACGCGCAAAAGGATCTGCGGACGTTGTTGCCGAAATGGTTCCCGTGCCTTCAAACAGTGTAAGCCAGACCATGTCCGGCAGCATTTTCTGCAAATCATTCATTATGCCCGGCCACTGCTTGCGCTTGCCGATAATGTCCATCGCTTCATCGTATTCCCCTTTGGCGGAATCCAATTCCCGCTTCAAAGCCTTTACCTTATCCACCAGGGCATTGGTTTTTTCGACTTCTTTCTTCGCCACATCCACCCAGCCCCGGTCGAAATCAAGCCGTTTGGTAACCCCCCAGTAAAAAACCAGCAGGCAAAGAATTATTGAGACCGCGCTTGCATAAAAATAAGGTTTCTTGCGTTGCAGGGCTCTAAACTGCTTAATGGATAAAGGCATCAGTGAAATGTCAACCGGACAGGTTACAATATGTTTCAGCGCCAGACCGATAAGCTCGGAAAACATCGGGGCCACTTCCAGAAGCTGTTCTTTATTGATCCCCTGGCTGATGCCGACAATCTGAAAAGCATTCAAATAATCAACAGGAATCCGGAGTTTTTCATTGAAGAAACGCGGGGTGTAAGCCATTAAAGAACTGCCGCCGCCCAAATAAAGATGCGCCGGTTTATCGCCGCCGTATTGAGAGCGCCAGACATTGATTGAGCGATTGATTTCGCCATGCAGCCTGGTCATCACATTTCTGGCGATTTTAGAAATCGTCGCGGCAACTTCAGAATCAGGTTCCTCATAAGCGCCGCCCAGGGCGACAAACCCGTGACGCCGCTTCAATTCTTCAGCATCCGCAAAACTGATATTGAATTCTTTGCTGATCTGCTGGGTCACCGAATGTCCGGCGATTGGAATCGTCCTGGCAAAAACCCGCCCCTGATCGGCAAAAACCAGACTGGAACAGCGTCCCCCGATATTCAAAATCATATCGCACTGACTCACGCCGATCTGATTGGCCCGGGCTGCATTGAAAAACGCAGTCGGAGCGATTTCTATAGACAAAATCTCTTTGCCGGACTCCTGAATAACATCCGCAAGCTCACTCACCAGATCGCTTTTGACCGCAATGAACAAGGCTTCCATTTCATCAATGTCGGCTTCTTCCGGCGGCGGCGGCGGAACCGCGGCAGCTTCGCCTTCCGGCGCAGGTTCAGGCGCCGGAGCAGGAGTGCTCTCGGCTTTAATGGTATGCTTGACCAATTGATAATCCCAGATCACTTCATCCATGGGATAGGGCACGGTTTGCTTGGCTTCATATTCCACGATCTGCTCAATTCTGCTCTTGTCCTCGCCCAGGGGCGGAAGCTTGCTTAAACGGGTAAAGGCGGACTGGCCGGATATCGAAACCCGGATGCCCTTTGAAACAAAATTGTTTTCGGCGAGAAGACGATTATATACGGAAGAAAAAGCTTCGACAAACCCGGCTTCTTTCAAATCTATGTCGTATTCGGCAAAAGCAAACTTCTCCAGTGTCATTCCGCCACCGGAAGGAAACGAGAACTCAGCCATTTTTAGGCTGTCACCACCTATATCAATTGTTAAAACAGTATTCTCTTTGCCCATTATTTCTTTATTTCCGGTTTAATCAAGTCATAAAAATCATACTGAACCGTAGCCCATGGAGACTTATCTCTCGGGAAAATCATGTTTTCAATCTTCAAAGAGTTGCTTACCGGACCATTGTACTTCTCAAACATGCCGGCAACGTCTTTGTCTGTTATGTTATTCTGATTCACGTAAAAATACCCGCCGCCCAGAATTGTCCTGGATTTGCTGTAAAATATAACCCGCCCGAAAACAGGCATCGTCTTGTAAGAGAGATTCCGGGTATAGCGCTTGAAAATTTTGTCCGGAACAGCCATTAGCTCCTGATGCGTCTTCCCATCCATTTCGATGGACCAGTAAAGCGTCTGCCCGGTTACCATGGCCATCACGCTTTTTCCCTGATACTCCGCCATGAACAAGATTTCAGCTTCAATTGAAACATCATCCACCCAGACGGACTCGCCGGGCCGGGTTGCGCCGGGAACGATATAGGAAATATTTAAAACCAGCCATTCGCAATTGCTTTGATTCGAAGCGGAATAATTACTCACCTGGAAAGACGGAGTCTGCTGGAATCTGGCCTTTACCTGAACATTTTTAAAGGCCGCTGACTGAGCCCAAGCCTCGGATGCCGCCATTGTTAAAAAACAGCAGAAAAAAAACAGATATTTTTTCACTTTCAGTCAAGCCTCCACTTTTATCAAAAACAATAAATTAGATAACTTGATAATAATATTCCCCAAGGAACAAATTTTCAAGTGATAAAAGACAAAAACTCTCGCAGTTAATAAACTCTCGCAGAAAGTAAAAATTAAGAGCCAATTTCAAAAGTATTGGCTTTTGCCTGTTAATAACTTTTCTCTTGTGTGTCAAAACCATTTTGACACGTCCGATGCGATTTTTTTCCCAAAAAGTCGCCAAAAACTTTATTTTTGAGCGTACCCCTCCGTTTCC
>CAIKZE010000265.1 GCA_903831825.1 uncultured Lentisphaeria bacterium
AAGGAATATCCAATATCCAAGTGAAGAAATACCGCTATCGTTCCTGCTTTTTTCTTGTAATATATGCTCTTGAATAAATATGATTGTATTTTGCCTTTCCTTCATCAGTTGGATATTCTCCCGCTCCAGCGGGATCCCGCGACTGCGGGACTGATATTGGATATTCGTTTTTTTACCCATAAATTTTAGTGAAGACCCAATTTTTTAACGGCTTCTCAGCATGGTGCGGTATGGCTTTTGACCGAACAGCTCAATGTGTTCGGCGAGAAAAAACATTCCGCCGGAACGCAGGCTTCCGCCGGACTCCAGCTCATCAAGCATTGCCCGGCGGACGGAGGTATCGCGCGGATAAACGGTTTGTTTATCATAATCCCTGCCGAAGAGAAAATAAAATCCGTCAGTGCCTCCGGAAGGCCACGGCACAAGATAAAGTTCTCGCATGAAAGCCGCCAGATTCGATTCCGGCATGATTTTTTCGTATAAAGGATAAAAAATCCAGGAAATTGTACCGAAGGCGGAGACCCTGGTCTGCGGAAAATATTGCTCAAAGAATTTTAAAGCGTCTTTAAATGACTGTCCGCACGTTTCCAGGGTCATTTTGCCGCCTTCGGGAATATGCAGTTCCAGCAGAATGTCATCAGGTCCGAGTACCTGTGTCCATTTCTTCAGGTCAAGTTTGACATTAACCGCGGAGGCGATGCCTTCCGGATTTATCGGTGTGCCGATCACATATTTATCCGTTTTTTCATACTTGCCGGTAAAGGCGGCAATGGACGGATCTTCATTGCCGCCAAGGCAATAGCCTTCCTGATTATAGGCTAGGCCGCTGGTTCTGAACGTCAGAATTCTTCCGTTTTTATGTTTTTTATAAGCTGCAAACGGGTATTTGTTCTCAAGTTGCCTGGGCCAGTATTCGAATCTGCCTATCCGGAAGATTACGCCATCGCTATAAAATCTGGCCCAGTAAAGCTGTCTGGGATTTATGCCGTGACGGTTATACCCGGCCTTATAAGTGTCATAATAGCCGCGCGCTCTGGAACAAATCGCCTCGGCATATTCCTCCGGGATGCCCATTTTCTGATACTTTTTTATGGTCAGCGGTAATGCCGCGATTAATACCAGCAGATAAAAAACGGTGCTGTTTTCGCCGAGAATATTTTCCAGCCACGGCCACTTCGCGAAAGACGGATTCGGATGGAAATACTGGCTCTGATAGCAATGCCAGGCCAGATGCAGCAATGCCGGATTATTGGTTATTTTCGCGGAGATATCATCAAGTACCGGCAGCAGCGCGGAATCGAGTCCGGTACATTCAAATTTCCTGCGGTATTCCGCCGATGTAAGGAACTCCGGTATTGCCGCCGGAAATGAAGCTTCCGATTTGTCCCAGTTCGGTTCAATGACAGATAAATATGTATCCTCAAGCTGAAGCGTCTTCAGTACATCCGGCAGTTCCATAAATCCCCTCTAAAAAGATTATTTAATAGAAAATTAAATAATAAGCTAATTCCATTTGATTCAAGCCGCAAGATAAAATCGGTATTTTCCGGGAAAATTATCAGAAATGGGTATTGCTAACAATTCCCGTTTTTTTATATGTTTTATGCGGTTTTCAAGAGTGCCAAGAGACTATTAGAGTATTTTTCAGCTCAAAACATCAAAAAAGACTGTGGCTTTTTTGTGGCTTTTTTAATATTGGTGTATTAGAGTACATTAGAGACTTGAGGGGAGTATCTCGGACACTGGTAAAAATACAAAACCTGGGTTTGTTGTGCTTAAAGGCCGGGGAAATTACTGATTTTTAGGCTAAAAAGGGCAAAAAAAATGGAGCGAGTGAACGGATTCGAACCGTCGACAATCACGTTGGCAACGTGAGGCTCTAAGTACAAACCTTTTGAGATGATTGCTTTTTGATTGCTTTTGCATTTTCCAACATCGTAATAAACGTGAAAATTTACAGGATGTTGAAAAATGAAGACAACAGGATTAGGCTATCTTTTTAAACGAGGGAAAAACGGAAGCAAAGTTAAGGACAGTGAACTAGGAATATACTATTTGCAGTATACTGTCAACGGCTCTAAGAAATTCATGTCATTAAAGACTGGCAATAAAGTTATTGCCCAGAAGCGCAGGAAAAAGACTTTATTGCCAGCATTATTTGTCGATACCAGCGAAAAAGTTATTCTCCATATAGCCGAGGCTCGTAAATTATTAAACAATGTTAAAATTAATTTAAATGATGTTTGGCTTAAATATGAAAATTCTACGAAACGACCGCAATCAAGTACTGGTACTTTAGGTAATTATAAACGTATGTGGAAATGTTTTAAAGAATGGTTGAACGCTGAACATCCACATATAACCACCGTTAATCAAATCACCGATAAAGAGGCAGAAGAATATTCTGTTTTCTTATGGACTAAAAAAATTGCTGAGAATACCTATAATTATCATCTACAGGCATGTAACCTTGTTTTGAAAATTGTCACAGGGTCTTTACAAACCGCTTTTACTGGCCTTAGTAGAAAGAACGGTGAATCAATTAACCGATTAGACTTTTCGCCGGAACAAATAAAACTTATATTTGCAACTTTAGATAGCAAAGACTTTAAGATTATGAATAAGCCGGAGATGAAGCTTTTATGTTACATAGGAACTTTTACAGGGCTACGTTTACATGATGCTGTCATGCTTAAAACGGATTCGGTTGATTTAAAGAAAAACTTGATTTCATTAACCCCGGCGAAGACAAGAAATATATCCAGACAGGTTCACATTCCTATTCATCCAGAACTGAGAAGACAGTTTAATAATATGGATAAAGGCGATTATGTTTTACCGTCAATTTCAGAACGTTATTTAAGAAATCCAACAGGCGTTAAACTTGACTTCATGACTATACTTGATGAAGCTGGTTTAACTGATTTTAAAAAACCTTCTAAGGGCAGAAGTCGGCGGCTGTATGGCTTCCATAGCTTCAGACATTCTTTTTGTAGTATCGCAGCGAATGCCGGTGTGCCTATGTCTACGCTTGCTGGTATTTTAGGCGATAACAGCAGAACCCTTGAAAAATATTACTTGAAGGTAAATGACAAAGCCAAACTTGATTGTATTAATAGCTTGCCAAGTTTGATTAAGCTGGCAAATCCAGGCGTTATTGATGTTGAGGTGTCATCAGAAGTGGAAGTGTTAGCAAGGCGCATCCAAGATGCTTGCAAATTTATTATAGATAATAAAATGAATGCTAATTTTAAAAATCAGCTTCTGGCACTTCTGCAATCCTAATTGTATTAGCGAAAATTTTGACCTTGGCTGAAACGCTGATTGATTATTCATTGGTGCTGGTTAAATTAACAGACAAAGTTAATATACATTTACAAGGAAATTATGAGTAAGAAAATTAAAAAATCATTTATATATGAAGAAATCTTTCCATGTAGAACCGCTTTTAAGAATGTAGAAGACGGGATATCCGAGAGAGAGCGTCGAAATGTTAAGCGTGGCCAACTTCTATTAAAATTGCTTTCCACCATCGGCAGCGAGGACTTCTTCTCCTGGCTAAGGACTGCTGAACCAGCCGGTTACTTCTATGACTTCAAAGGATACAAGATAGTCAAGAAAAATACTAACAAGAAAGATGTAATAGACATTAAAGAATTACCGAAGATAGCAGAAACAGTGCGACAGTGCTTCGGGAAAGATATCAATAATCCAGGGATGAATGGTATGCTGGATCGGATAGATTTAGCTTCATCCGGATACGATAGCAAAGATGCCAAGATGCTTATTCCGGCTATTGCACTTCTCGTCGGGAAGATGGCGAATGTTCTCTACAAACCACAATATCAAGTCGGCGATATCTATCATAATGGGGATATGACTGAAGTTGTGAATAATGTCAGCCTCATCGACTTGTATATGTCACAACAAAAAATTGAAAACCAAGAAGAGGCAATTGATGAGCTATGTACTCTTAAATGGGTTAATATTTCTGACGATATTTCCCAAGAAATTAAGTTTGATAAGCGGACTCGTTGGCTTAACCGCTCAATTATTTACGGACTAAGCTCAGTCAACGAAAATCCGGCGTATGAATATATCAGATTCAGAGATAGAGACAGTGAGCAGTTATTAGGGAATGTTTTAATTGATAAAGACGGTATTGTGGAGCCGCAAACTTTCTGGTCAAAGAGTCTTAACTATCCTGGACGTCCGTTAGCTATCCCGTTCCCCGGACCGCTGCCGTTATGGAATCTGGACACGATCAGAGGATATGGCGAACAAGTTAAGGTCTTTTTGACAGACTCATTGCTGGTGGCTTTCAACGCCTATAAAGAAACACAATTAAAAATTGATCGCCTGAATTACGAAGTGGAAATTTTAAAACAGAAAAAAACCGTTAGCTATTATGGCTGGCAAGATAGTGAGTTTGAAAAAGAGTTAACTGCATATGTAGTTAAGGAACTCGGTATTAAACACCCTTATTATGAAAAAGATAACCCGGGTTTTCAATATGAACAAGAATACTTTAAAGCGAGAATGATTTTTCGGGTAGATGGTTATAATTTTAAATTTGTGAATAATTTAGCATTAGATGCGAGAGCCACTGCCAACATTCCCCATGTCGAAAATATTGATAAACAGTTATACGCAAAGCTGCCATCCCCAAATTTGCGGCAATCAAATTATGACCTTTTTCACTGGCTTAATAATTTTATCTCGGCCTCCAAGTTATTTGGTGATAATCCATCTCCCGATGTTAAGTTTAAAGTATTCCGTACTGCCTATAAGCTGATTTCACAGTATATAGCACAAAAGCAGAAGGAAGATAGAGATCGTGTTGATAAAATCGAACAACAGTTGTCAAAGTTGAAAGAAATAATCTGGAGCAGTTGGTACGGCGGAAAAGAGATGGTTGATAAAGTCGATTGGTCTGTGTTAAAAAAGCGGAATGTATTTTACATTATTCGAAATCATGACAAAACTAATTATGATACTGCTATTCGGTGCTACTGGGGATTAAAGAACTTTGATTCCGTGACGCTCAAATTTGTTGATTATGAAAAATTATTAAATAATCCGGAATATGAAGGCATTCCATCTAAAGAATTCATAAAATCTATTCCATCGGAGTTTAACATTGACATCGCGGCTCTGAAAAAAACGAAGATTAGCCAAGTCGATCCGATGAATACTCCTGACATTTATGACCCTAAAAACCCCGATGAATGGATAGAAGAACATAAGTATCTGCTGAAACCATTAATTCTGGAAAAAAGCATTACCCTGATATATTCCGAACCAGGAAGCGCAAAAACGTGGATTGCTTTGTCTTTAGCAAATGCAATGCTTCATGGGTGTCCAGTTTTTATGCCAGGACTGGGTTGGCAAGCAGATTCCCCCAAGCGAGTGTTGTTTATAGATAGCGAAATGTCAAGTAACAGTTTTAAAAGGCGGTTACATATATTGAATGCTTTTTATAAAAAAATGTCCGAGCAGTGCGAACATGGGAAATCACCATATAATCTCCAATATAAACAGGTAGCTCACGATGGCTGGGACTTGACCGATGAGGACGGTGAATATCGAGATAAAGTGAGCAAATGGATCAAACTTGGTCAGATCAATTGCCTAATATTGGATAATCTCTCCACTCTCTCAGGTTTTAATGACAGCGGCAAGTCATGGAGCAATTTATTTAACTGGTTAAAAAACATTAGCGAAAAGGGGTGCGCTTGCATAATTTTGCATCATGCTAATAAAACGACTGGCGACCAACGCGGAACCAGCATTAAATCGGCTACCGTTGATAATATTATTCGAGTAAAAAAAGCCGTGCCAGGCATCAATAACAATATTGCAGTTACCATTGCGATTGAAAAAGGTCGTGATGCCTTCGGTAAAGCCTTAGATCCATTCAACGTCATGCTAAAATTCAATAAGGATGACGCCGTATGGACTACCACAAAGGCTAATGGAACTAAAACCATTTCCAATGCGGAGCGGAACAAGATGATACTTGATACGGTTAATAGTGGAGCCTTTAATCAAAAGCTTGTCGCTGATTACTTTGGGATTGACGTGGCTACGCTTAAACCTATTGTGGCTAAAGCGAGAGAAGATGAGAAGAAAGACAAAGAGCAAAAACTTGATAAAATTCTCTCTGGCCTAGAACTTGAAGATCAATGCAAACTTAAGTTAAAAGCCAATCTTTCCAAAATTTTTGTAAAAAAATATGGTAAAGTAAAGCAGGAAAACGGTGATGAAGAATTGGAATGATCCTTTCCTTTCAGCCAGCGTACTGGCATGTCTATTATTCCTTTCCGAAACATTTACTTGCGGTCATTTTGCAGGATGAAAATATTGGAATTAACAATACCATCCATTAAAATGTATCATAATTATAATACCACAGACCTATAAATAGCTTATATAATAATACCAAAGTTACTAATATTATAAAAATATTTTAGCTTAATTTTGAAAATAAATATTACTTTCATATATGAATTTGTGGATTGGTACTAGGAATTTACTGATATTTAGCATTTAAAATGGCCGTAAAACGGTCGTTTAATGCCAAGTGCGCAAACCTTATCCACGCTGGAACGCCATCTTCCCTGGAAGTTTCCATAACATCAACTGCTGGGAATTTCGCCTTTGCTGATGCCTGACAGGCAGTGTAATTGTAAGTCTCCATGCATCAATTCCGGTATCAAGTGGTGATTGATGCGAGCCTTGTTTATAACGAAATATCAGGCTTGGAACGGGGACTTTTTTCCGGCCCACGGGGTTCTTCAATAGTCAGTGGATAGCTTATCAGGGCCGTTGTTTCGCCCTTCGTTTCCTCGTTGACTGAAACCATTGGTGCGTCTATTGAGATAAAAATAATCCCCTACCAACCACTCCCATGCGCCATGGCGCATGGGAGTGGTGTTGACTGCTTGCCAGTGAATCGGTACGAACTTTAAAAGCGGGAGGATTCAATCTGAAACTGGCGCTGAAAGTGATTGGCTTACTGAATATATCTGTAATTGGTCAATCGTTTGCAAGCGGCTGGACCAATCTTCCGATTAGCTTTACTGTTTTGATTCTGATTGGATTTGTATTCATGATATATTTCCTATGTACTTGATGTACATAGGATTATGATTGGAATTATTTTCTTACATTTGATAATCATAATATGGCATTAATCCAGAAAATCAATTATTGCTGCTTTAACCGGACAAGGCGTCAATATTGAGCATTTCAGGCAAATATTCTGGTAGGTTATTAGAAAGAGCTTATATAAACCATAATCATTAAGGGAAATAAATATCATGTCCAAACAGAAAGTCACTTACGCTTCACAATTTGAAAATCACCCTATTCAAACCGATAAAAGTAAAAATCATGGCTGCATTGAAAATATCGTAGACGGTTATCTTAAACGTCTCGAATACATGAAAGCGAAACACAGGCAAACTGTCGTGACGCAGCTTGTGGCAACCATGCCGCAAGATGTTGACCCTACACAGGCAAACAAGATTATTGGCCGTTGCTTGGAAGGCTTTAAGAAGAACATGAATAACAACGGTATCGACGTTCAATTTGGTTGGGTAAGAGAGACACTGGAACATCAGCCCGATTCCGATACAGCTCGTCCCCATTATCATATCGGCATAATTGCCGATGGATCTAAAATCCAGTCGGCTGTAACTCCTGCTAAACACCTTGACAGGCTTCTGGCTAAACAGTTGGGAGGAGACTCCCAGACTGGATATATTCACTACTGCAAACCCAATGCTGAGAAATACGACAAGCAGGCTCAGTGTAAAACAGAAATGAGTACGGCTATTAAAATCAGGCGCGATAAACCGTTTGCTGAAGAGCAGACTGACAATGCATTAAACTGGTTGAGTTATGCTGGTAAGATTTCACAGAAGGGAAATGTCCCTTATCGCCAGAGAGAGTTCGGTTTCACACGTATACCGAAAGAAGAATAATCATTTCATCAACAAGGAGGAAAAATGCTTTATGTATTACTGGCCGCTATAGGTCTGTTGGTGTTAATATCCGTTATCATTTTCATCATTAAAATTATCTGGCGATAATGGATTCCGATGAAGTTAAATATTCAATCTCAAATTGACTTTACACCTTGTAGCCAGCATTGATTTAAGCCTTCCCTGACAGGTAGTACAGGTGAGGCTTTTACTGTTCTCCTGAGCTGTTAACCGACTGAGCTATCGCATTCTTTTTACCATCATTCAGCCATCAATCAAAACTTTCAGATTTTATATCCGATGCATGAAATGCAAAATATATTCCACCCCTTTCATTCCATTCCTGTTTAAAAAAACTCACTGTAAATATTTTTATGTATCCAAACCAACCTTCCTTCAAAAATAATCCATGACAAGGAGTCCATAATGACAACGGATGAAATTTTGCATAATCTGAACCCTGAACAGAAGCTGAGTGTTACGACTACTGATGGTTACGTCAGGGTAATCGCTGGTCCAGGAACGGGTAAAACCAGAGTCCTGACCAGCCGGTTAATTTACCTGGTTAAGGTCAATGGAATTGACACTAAGAAGATTCTTTGCGTTACGTTCACGAACAAAGCCGCGAACGAGATGCGGGAGCGAGTAACTGCGCTGTTAGGCTACAGTCTTGATTCCACGATCAGCACCTTTCACTGTTTCTGTTACAAATTTTTATTAGGCCACGTCCATCTTCTGAATTATCCGAATAATTTCATGATTTTAGATGGGAGTGAACAGTTGAAAATCATTCGTGAAATATACGCAGAAAACAATATTTCCTCGCATGCTTTCCCGCTGGCTGAAATGATCGCATACATTTCCGATCTGAAAAATAGAATCGAATATATTCCAAGTTCAACAATGCTTGGTCTTCCCCTGGATTTAAATAATCCTAAGAATAAAATATTTGCGTGTTATTTGCAAAAACAAAAGGAATCCATGTGTCTTGATTTTGACGATTTATTACTCTTCACGTTGCATATTTTAAGGCATCATGCCGATTTGCTGGAATACTGGCAGAACCGGTTCCAGTATATCCAGGTCGATGAATTCCAAGATGTTAACAAGGCTCAATACGATCTGATTTCCCTGCTTCAAGGTAAGCATCAGAATCTGTTTGTGGTAGGAGACCCTGACCAAACGATTTACTCCTGGCGCGGATCGAATATTTCCTTCATCAACGATTTTGAGACGCAATTCCCCGGGACTCAGACGTTTCTACTGACGACAAATTACCGGTCAAATTCCAGCATTCTTGACGTATGCAATGCACTGATTAAAAATAATAGTAACAGAATTGATAAACCACTGATCCCGGAAATCATTGGTAAGAATAAAGTTATTCATTATGGCGCGAGAAATATTTACGACGAAGCGCATTTTATTGCCGATTCCATTGAAACGCTAAAGACAGATCACCATGCAGAGTTTTCAGATATTGCGGTTCTATATCGCTCCAGTTATATTAGCCGACAGCTTGAGGAGTCGTTCATTCAATCCAGAATTCCATACACTGTTGTGAAGGGAACTGCATTCTACGAACGGCTTGAAATTAAGGATGTCCTGGCTTTTTTGAAAGTACTGGTTTACGGCGACGATATTTCTCTTCTCCGGATTATCAATAAACCGTCCAGGAAAATGGGCGCGATGCGCATCGAATTTCTTAAAAAATATGCCAGGGATAATAAAGTCACGCTACTTCAGGCGCTAAATGTTTGTGTTGGACAGCCACCGCTAAAATTCCCAGAAATTATTCAATTTGTGGCGATATTGAATACCGTTAAATCCAGGATCGGAGAGTTATCTACCTCCAAGGCTATAGATGAGATTCTGAACAAAACCGGGTATGAAAAAGCGTTGCGATATGATCTGGACAGTGACCGGATAGAGAATATTATGGAGTTGAAGCAGTCAGTGACAAGACAGGAAGAAACGGCTGGCGGTACATTGGAGATAGCGGAATATCTGGCAGGGGTCGCTCTTTATGCTGAAATGACGGATGAAACGCATCCGAACAGTGTGAAACTGATGACTATACATTCCTGCAAGGGTTTGGAATTTCCGTACGTTATAGTTTGCGGCCTGAACGAAGCTAAGTTTCCGTCATCAAGGATTTCCAGTGAAACCGAAATGGAGGAGGAACGGAGATTGGCATATGTTGCTTTTAGCAGAGCGAAACGCGGGTTGATTTTGACAAGTGCCAATGGGCTGGATTATAAAAATATTCCGTTGCGTCCGTCAAGGTTCTTATCTGAAATAACTCCTGGCCTGATACGGGAAATCAAGCCCGCCAATTTGCATATTCCAAAATCATAAATACTGCTTGATTGCAGAGGGTAGAATCATCAAAACTAGGGGGGGCAAGTACCTTGCCCACGCCTCCTTTGAAATCGCGTTGGCTGAGTTTTTATTGCCGAAAAAGCTGCATGAAAACTCATCAAGTACGCATTATTGTAAATCTGAAAAATTAATCAAAAATCATCATTCGGTTGATCGAGATCTTCCAGATAACCCAAATTACCATCTTCAGCTTCTCATCATCCTTTTTCTACTCCTCTTCAGCCTCATAATCATCCTCTACCATGCCGTCTTTATCGCAGAATCCACACTCATCTTCCTCTACGCAACTTCCTCTACAAATATCACACTTTCCCATATCTCCTTCGCCATTACAAGAATCACAATCCCTTCGTTTTTCCGCATCAGGATCAATAATCCAACCACGACCATTGCATTCACGGCACTTTTCCTTGCCTGATCCGAGACAGGATGCACATTCAATTTTTTTAGTCCCTTTACAATGTGGGCATGTTTTCATCATATATCCTTTTAGTTATCAAGGTAAACTTACCTTATGGAACTCTCACGATTTTTCTCCAGTGTAAAAATATGATGAGTTTGGTGAAAGTCAATGGTATTTATAATTTAAATTTTGTCTTTTTGTGCTTAGTAAATATAAATTTAGAAAATATTATTTATGTAGTTGAAATAATTTCAGGCATATATTACAATCACGAAATGAGATATTTTTTATCTTGTTTCAAGCAGATAAGAATGCCGTTTATAGAGGGGAGCTGTCGGCTTGCCCTGAAGGTGGAAATCGGAGCCGTCTTGGCAAAATTATTGCCGATGCTATCGGCCAAAAACAGAGAGATTAACAACTCAATATAAATTTACAGCTATAATCGTTCCGGCTGAAATCAGGCCCAATACCATCATGCCTCCGGCGGTGCAAAATGCACCGGCGGAGGTTTTTAATTTTTATCCAAATGGAAACTAAGCGCGGCACGATTCCGAAGTTCCGGTTCGATATCATCACTAAAATCAAACATCTTGCATCCAAAAGTCATTAACCGCAGCAGGCACAGGGCGAGCAGCCCTCTCGCTGCATAAAAAAGGAATGTGAAAATGAGTCCAGCAGCAGCATTGATACTCGAAATGCAGATTTATCCGATCATCCGCAACACGATCCACAGGAAGGCCAAACCCATGGGATCAGAAGACTATGCCGAGCTCGTCCAGGACACTACTGCCACGGCGGCGGCGATGATCGACGCTATGGAGAAATCCGGTAAAAAGCCGATCCCCAGCAGCATTGCGTACTACAGCATCCAGCGCACGAAGTCAGGCCGTCGCTCCTACGGTGACAACCGCACCGATGTGATGAACCCCGGCTATCAGATGGATAATGAAGGCTCCGTCTGCTCGATGCAGTCTCCAGTCGGCGGGGAGGATGAAGATTTTACAGTCGGGGACATGATCGCGTCCAGAACCGAAGATATTTCCGCCAGAGTTCTACGGCAGATCGACTGGGCGGCCTTCGTTAAAACCCTTGACGCACGGAAGCGCAAGATAGTGGAAAAGTTGATGCTCGGTTTCACTACCGGCGACATCGCCAGACTGTTGGCTGTATCATCGGCCAGAATAGTCCAGCTCAAGCGTGAAATCGGCGAAGCCATCAGAAAGTTCATGGGCGATTCCATTCTCGTAGATTCCGTCAGCGAATCTGTCTGGCAACGGGATATCCGATGCCTCCGCGAACGAAATGAATGGAAACATACGAAACTGGACCGAATGGACGAACCGGAACAGGTGAACATCGCAGAGGCCATGTTCGGCTAAAAACGATAACAAGGAAACGGAGCGAGGAGTCAGTGGAAAATACTGATACCTCTCTGCCTCGCTCTAATCCTTACTTTAATTGGAGGTGAAAAAAATGGATGAGAAGATCGTATGTCCGAAATGCGGCAGCAGTGAAAAATTGTTCCTGATATCCACTATCCAGAAAATCGGTACTGCCGTCGGTGCTGGCGCTGGCAGTATTGCTGGCTATTTGGGAAGAGGCTCCGGAATCTGCACCGGCGCAATCATTGGAGCCAGGATCGGATCCATTGTTCCAGGCGTCGGCACAGTCGCAGGAATCGCCGTCGGCGGTTTAGCTGGCGCATTTGCTGGATTCTTTACCGGTGCTGCAATCGGGAACTATGTCGGCAAATACATTGATAAAAACGTGATTTGTAAGTACAAATGCGGCAGGTGCAACGCAACTTTTAGCCGATAAAGGAATTAATCGCTAAGCCATAGCACGACATAAAATGGCTGACCGTTAAGAGTAGAATGTTAATGTGAAGTAAGCAGAATTAAAATGGTTTTAATACTGCTCAATAACAAAAAATGCGAAATATCGCAGGAGAATTATCATGGCTGAAGACACTAACAAAACAACTGTTCCCCTGAGCCAGGCTGAACTCGATGCAATAGCCGCTGCTGAAAAAGCGGAAGCTGAAGTAAAGGCCCAAGTCGAAGAAAATAGAAAGATCGCGTATAAAAGAGCGATGAAGAATGCCGACCTTGGCATCAAAGAATCCACAGTATCCTGCAATAATGCCAAGAGATGGGCAACCTGGGGAATCGGCATCGGCGCAGTGACAGCCGGAATCGGCATCCTGCTTGGTGCGTTCAGGCACTGAGCTTAGCACAAATGAAGGAGAAGGTCACATGATCTTTTGTCATTAACGAGCAGAGAAAGTTAAGGTGAATTGTAAAATGAAAGCATTGATGATCGTTGGGATCGTATTCGTAGCGGCATCCATTCTAATTGGAAACTATGTCATTGTCAACGGCATCGTAACCGCTTATAAGAAAGCTGAAAACAACTAGCGAGGAGTTCAACATCATGCACAATATATGGGGCCGTCGCCTGCCATTTCCGTTTAATCTTTTCCGGAAAGATAAGAACGCGATGTATCGCATTGAATGTAAAAAATGCGGCTGGCAGAAAGTGTTCCGGATATTCAGCGGTATCGTATGGTATGCGCCGGGAGTTACTCCGTCAGGCATTGTAGTTAAAACGAAGCGCGAACTGCCAGTTGCGTGCCTTGAATGCGGTGGCAAAGTCAAAAAAGTCAAACTGCCGAACTTCTACAAGGAATAGTCATTTTTAGCTTAGCAGCCTGTCGGACTTTTTTTTCAAAGGCCATATAGCATGAAAATTGTGTAGTGATATATTACGATCAAAAAGGATTTACGATGGGAGCGAA
>CAIKZE010000266.1 GCA_903831825.1 uncultured Lentisphaeria bacterium
GCTATCAGATGTATTTCGAGTTCTCCTGACATCCCTGTTCAAAATGTCATATCTGACAAAACGGGGGTAGCGAAAGTCGCCCCCCCCACGCTCAGACTATGCCTTGAAGAGCCAGTTTTAGAAAATTATGGGATGGCTGTGAATATTTTATGAAAGTTCCCGCATCTTCAATCATTTCTTAATTTAATTTAACCGCTATGGAGTCCAATTTCAAATATTTCTTAATTTAACCGTAATTGGGGTTCAATTTCATGTCGCTTGCGGCGAATATGTTCAAAATAATTTTTGCGGCAGATCAATCTCATATTGGCAAAATACTGGTTGACGCGGTATCTTGTATAGTTGCATTAATTAAAAAAGATAAGTTACAGTTTTAACATAGAAAAGGCATTATGAAAAAAGTTATTCTGGAAAAAGGTCGCGAAAAATCTTTACAACGCCGTCACCCGTGGATATTCTCCGGAGCCGTCAAACAAGTTGAAGGCAAACCTGAACGCGGCGAAACCGTGGATATCGTCAGCGCCGGCAATGACTGGCTGGGGCGCGGTTCTTATTCGCCTGATTCACAGATTACAGTACGAGTCTGGACCTTCAATAAAGATGAAAATATCGACAGAGATTTTTTCCGTCGTCAAATCGTCAAAGCGCTGGAATTCCGGCAGAAACTTTCCGGCATCGGCACTGATTTTACCGCTTACCGCATCATTGCCGCCGAGGCCGACGGCCTGCCGGGACTGATTGCCGACCGTTACGGCGACTATCTGGTCGTGCAATTCCTGGCGTCCGGCGTGGAACTGCACAAGCAGCTCATCATTGAACTGCTGGCCGAACTGACCGCCTGCAAAAGCATTTATGAGCGTTCCGACGTCGCCGTGCGCCTGAAAGAAGGACTTACGGAAACCGCAGGTCTGCTGTTTGGCGAAGAACCGCCGGAAAAAATCGAAATCCGCGAACATGCGCAGAAATTTTATGTTGACGTCAGGCATGGCCACAAAACCGGCTTCTACCTGGATCAGCGCGACAACCGCGACTATCTGTATAAACATGCCGCCGGCAAAACCATGCTTAACTGTTTCTCCTATACCGGCGGCTTCGGCGTGGCCGCGGCCCTGGGCGGCGCGGCCATGGTGACCAATGTCGATACCTCCGCTCCGATGCTGGCGCTCGGCTCCGAAAATATGCGGCTGAACGGCATTGACGAAAAACTCTATGAAAATATCGAAGCCGACGTTTTCTGCCTGCTGCGCAAATTCCGCGCCGAAGGCCGTAAATTCGACATCATCGTGCTGGATCCACCGAAATTCACGGATGCGAAAAATCACATGGACAAAGCCTGCCGCGGCTATAAAGACATCGCCATTCTGGGCTTTCAACTGCTGAATCCCGGCGGCCAGCTCTATACGTTCTCCTGCTCCGGCCTGATGGTGCCTGAACTGTTCCTGAAGATTACGGCTGACGCCGCGCTGGATGCCGGCACCGATGCCCGCATTCTCAAGCGTTTCTCCCAGGCGCCGGACCATGCGGTATCGCTCCACTTCCCCGAAAGCCACTACCTGAAAGGCCTGCTGCTGAATACTTAAGGAGTTGTAAAGAAATAAGTGGTATTTTTATACTGAGGGTATCGGGGAGAAATTTTGGGGTTGCCGGAGAGGAGCAAAGCCGTAGCTTTGTAACGAACCGGCAAAGCCGAAAGTGCCACCGAGACACCAGTAGAAAGTACCAGTTATTTTTGAACGACTCCTAA